>CAYVBH010000085.1:0-13324 GCA_964449015.1 uncultured Bacteroidales bacterium | reverse complement strand
TGAACCAGGTTTCATTGGCGATTAAGAAAGATCCGGTGATCATACCCATGACCATTTCAGAAATTCACGAAAAAGAAGTTGAATTAGAATAGTATGAAGAAACGCTACATTTTCATATCCATTATAGCGATTGTATTAATATCAGCTGCATTTTACTATCCCAGGGCTCACAAATGGGCAAGGGCTCATGTCAATTTTATTACTGCTGTCGAGGACCATCCGCTTCTTTGTACGCGCTGTCATTTGTATCAATCCAATTCAGGATTTGTATACAACATGGTAAATGCCGATTATTATTCGCCTTTCAATATGGCCATTACCAAGGATGGCTCGAAATTGTATGTAGTAGCAGAGGAAGGCAATGCGGTTCTTGTTGTTGACACGAAAAAAGACAAGGTCACTCATAAAATTAAAGTCGGAGAGCGTCCATACAGTATCGTACTGAACAATGATGAGAGTTTGGCCTATGTCAGCAATCAATGGTCACAGAATGTATCTGTAATTGATCTCTCTACCAATAAGGTTGTAGAAAACCTCGGAACCGGAGATGGACCTGCCGGCGTTGCTCTCAGTTCAGACAACAGGTTTCTTTATGCAGTTAATTCCTATACATCCAACCTGTCGGTCATTGATCTGCAAACGAAAGAAGAGATAAAAAGACTTGATCTGGGTAACAATCCTACCGGAATACAGGCAACACCTGACGGATCCGCTTTATTCATTACAAGTCGCAGAACGCAGTCGTTGCCTTATGACGATACGGTGATATGTGAAATGACAGTGATAGATGACAAAACCCAGGTTGTAGCTGAACGGAAGAAGATCAAATGGGCTTATATGATGGAAAATATTGCTTTCACCCCCCAGGGTGACCTGGCCATTTTTCCGCTGATCCGGCCTAAAAACAATGTGCCCACGTTGCAGGTCGACAAGGGATGGATGATGACAAACGGATTTGGCATCATCGAGATGAAACCGGGAGGCAGGACTATTGAATTGCTGCTTGACGAGCCGAATGAATACTTTGCTGATCCTTTTGATATTGTTATTACTCCCGACGGCAAGCGGGCCTTTATTTCAAGTGCCGGGGTCGATTGTATATCGGTAATTGATATGGATTCGGTTCGGAGCATTATCAATAATAGTTCCCGGGAAGTACTGGATGCCTTTTCAAATTATCTCGGTCTCAGCAACAGGTATGTGGTTAAAAGAATTAAAACAGGTCCTAACCCCAAAGGTATGACTGTTTCACCCGACGGGTCAAAGGTATATGTTGCAGAACACCTCAATGATCACATTGCTGTAATTGATGTTTCAAAGCTTGAGTTGGAGGAAACAATCGATCTGGGTGGCCCCAACAGGCTTACTGTTCCCAGGAGGGGCAGGCAGGTGCTGAACAATGCCGGAGGTACTTTTCAAGGCCAGTACACCTGTTTTACTTGTCATCCCGATACACATGAGGATGGGCTTGTGTATAATATGGCATCCAAAGATATGGGAAGGAATGTAACCAATACCCAGTCGTTAAGAGATATAGAAGAAACAGCACCCTATAAATGGAACGGTAAAAATCAGACTGTTTACAAACAGGATGGTATGCGATTCTCCACCGTGCTTACCCGAAATGAACCCTTTTCTTATGATGATCTTGATGCGCTGGTGGCTTATATCCGGACAGGCATACCGTATCCCCCCAATCTTCAGTATAACCCGGATGGGCAGCTTACCGAGATGCAGCGCAAGGGAAAAGCTATTTTTGAAAGAACAAAAACCATAACCGGAGAAGAGATTCCAGAAAAAGGCCAGTGTGTGTTCTGTCACCCTGCACCCTATTACACCAACCGGCAGATGTTTAACGTGGGAACACTGGCTGCAACTGATGATTCCATTTTATTCGACACGCCGCACCTGAATAATATCTATGCATCTTCACCCTACCTTCATGACGGTCGGGCAAAGACACTGGAGGAGATATGGACTATCTATGGAAAGACAGAGGAGCACGGGTATGTTAATGATCTTACCAAGATGGAATTGAATTATCTCGTGGAATACTTAAAGTCATTGCGTGCTCCTAACTATGAGAAAGCGGATATGAAAAAGAACAATACGAAAGAATTGAAGAACCATTAAAGAAACACTAATTTAATTCTATGAAATCCAAAGCATTAAAATACCTGATTGCGGCAGTTGCTCTCATAGCAGCCATTGTAGTAACGGTGGTTCTTGTGGTAAAGACTCCAAGAGTGATTGCGAGTTCAGATGAGGTAGTTGCTGACACCTTGAAAACTAGTAGTAAATACATTCCCGGACCTTCAGCGACAAAGTCAATAGCAGAGGCAGCAGGTATGCCGGTATACGGCAACTGGCAGAACTTCACTACTAAAAATGGTCTTCCGGCCAACCGGGTGTATTGCGTGAAAATAGATGGCGACAGGGTACTGGCCGGAACCCATCATGGAATGGCTGTTTATGAAAACGGGAAATGGAAGACCTATACCACAAAAGATGGCCTTGCTCACAATGGTGTTGTATCCATTGATGTGAGTCCGGTTACCGGTGACGTTTGGATTGGAACATTGGGAGGGTTGAACCGCTGGTCGGGTGGAAAGTTTGAAAAGTTTGATCAGATGAACAGTGGCATGCCCAATGATCTGGTTTATAATGTGGTCTGTGACGGAAGGGATGTTTGGATGGCAACCGGCGGAGGAGCAGGTAAATATGACACCTACACCAAACAGTGGGAAATATTTACCGAAATGAATGCCCCAATGCACGAACCATGGACTTATGCCTTATGTGAAGGCGACGGAAAAATTTTCATTGCGGCCTGGGGTGGGGGTATCATTGAATACAATAAGAAAACAAAACATTTCAGAGATTATGTTGATCCCGATGGCTTTATGGAAATTGACCTGCTGCCGGACGATGGTCCTGTACACGATATCACAACAGCTACCGCCTTTGCCAATGGAATTTTGTGGGTATCCTCATATTTCGGGATGAGCCGGTATGATGGTAAGAACTGGAAGGGATATTTTGACCATGACAGCGGACTGGCCAGCAACTTCATGAATTTTGTGAAGGTGAACGGCAGGGTTGCTTATGCATGCACCGACAAGGGTTTCAGCACTACCGACGGAGAAACCTGGGTTACCTATAAGAAAAATGATCATGATCAGAACGGTGTGGCAATCATATCATCCGGTAAGGAAGTAAAAAAGACGATCGCTATGTCACCCTGTATTGCGCACAGCTTTGTGATCAATGCCGAGGCTAAGGGTGATGTGGTATGGGTTGCAACATCCGACGGACTGAGCCGGGGTGAAGTGATCCAATAATTATTATAAATTAGAAACTATAATTAATTTCACAATGGATAAGAACAAAGTATTGATTGATCTGAACAGGCTGACAGAAGGCGAACGTGAAGAGATGAAAAAGTTGGGGATCCTTGAAGATAACGAAATTTCCGGTTATAAGGTTCCTAAGATCCATGAAACAAGGCCGCCCATTGAAAAGAAGCCGGTGAGTATTCCCGGTACGCTGAACGAAGCCTTCGATTATAAAAAGCCCTCTTCCTTTTCAAGAGCACTCCGGCTTGATTTTGGCGGTTACAAGGTGCTGCTGATTTCAGGTACAGCCAGTGTTAATGAAGAAGGAAAAGCAGAGTACATCGGCGACTTTAAAGCTCAGGTTTGGAGAACTTACCGGAATGTTACCAAGTTGTTAACAGCTGAGGACATGAGCTGGCATGATGTGGTGAGAACAACCAATTACTTGCGCGATATAGAAAGGGATTATGATGAATTCAACAAGATAAGAACCACTTTCTATCACTGGATGAATCTTGATCCGTTGCCTGCCAGCACAGGTATACAGGTAAGACTTTGCTGGGAGACTTTGCTTTTTGAAATGGAAGTATATGCTGTTAGTAAAATTTAACTCCAAACTAATATGACACCTATTGCAAAATCGGCTTTAATGTCGTTTGTTCTGGCGGTAGCATTTATAAGCGCTTCCGGGCAGCAGAAGGTCAGTGAAAACTACGGGAATATACCTGAAACCTACGTGGCTTATGGCAAGTACCAAAAAGCCTATGTGTATCACTTCCTGACTCCGACGAATTTTTATGGTCACGGTCGGGAAGTAGCTGCTCCCAAAGGGTTAAGTGAAGTCAGAATTGGTTTTCTGGGTCCTTTGGAAGGTTCCAATATAGTTCCTTATGGAATTCAAATGAAACAGGGCGCCCAGATGGCTGTTGACGAGGCAAACGAAAGGGGCGGATACAAAGGCACTCCATACAAAATGATGGTGCACAATGACGTAGGCCTCTGGGGAGCTGCTGCTAATGAAGTGGTAAAAATGGATGATGAAGGCGTATGGGCCTGGCTGGGATCCATAGATGATATCGTATCCCATGTCGCCATACGTGCTACCCTGAAACTTGAAATTCCCATGGTTTGCGCCGGTGATCCGGACCCCACTTTTACCGAGACGAACATTCCCTGGGTGACTCGGGTGATTCCTGATGACCGCCAGAGCGGTTACGCGCTTGCCAACCGGATTTATAACATCGATCACCACAAAAGGGTGGCTGTGATCAGGGCGAATAACCGTTACGGCAGGGTGGGCATAGCTCATTTTAACAAAACAGCCACACGACTCGGTTTTCCGATTGTTATTGAGGAACGGTTCGTAGATGGTGCCATCGGCTTTAAAGATGAAATTGCAAGGATGAAGAAATCAAAGCCTGATGCCATCGTCATGTGGGGCAATCCAAAAGAGCTGGGATTGATACTAAAAGAACTGCGGAAAGAGGGCATGAACCAGCAGGTATATTGCTGTGACCGGGTTGTGAACCCGATATTTCTGCAAACTGCGGGTGACCTTGCCAACGGAATTACAGCTACCTGTCAGTACAATCCTGTATCAAGCGATCCGAAATGGATTTCTTTTAAAACCAATTATCGGAAACGCTATGGCATGGATCCTGATGTATTTGCCGTTCATGCTTATGACGGCATGACCTTGATTATTAAGGCAATTGAAAAGGCCGGTTTGAATCGCGCGCTGATACGTGATGTGCTGACCGACCTCAAAACATTTCAGAATTATAACGGAGCCTCAGGAAAGGTTGTATTTGATGCAACCTATAACAATGTAAGACCCATTTACATGGTGAATATTCAAAACGGTAAGTTTGAATTCTCACCTGCACCTCCTTACAAAAGAGTACTGCAGTAAATACTGTATTAGTGTAAAAGACTGAAGCGATGGAAACAAGTATTGAAAGCAAAGAATTGACAGATTGTACCGTAACTCACGACAGCGGCAGAAACACTGTACCTGGAATCGTGAGGGTCAATGTGAGTGGTGTGGAAATCGGCGGTCCTGAAATCATAATTATGGCAGGGCCTTGTGCAGTAGAAAGCATGGATCAATTGGTTGAGACAGCAGTTTCTGTCAAACGAAGCAAAGCCAAAATACTGCGCGGTGGTGCTTTCAAACCCCGGTCTTCACCCCGTAGTTTTCAGGGATTGGGAGAACAGGCACTCAAAATGCTTCATGAAATCAGTAAACAAACCGGACTGCCTGTGGTCACCGAAGTAATGGACATCAGGCAAATCGACACGGTGTGCAAATATGCCGATATGTTGCAGATTGGTTCCCGGAACATGCAAAATTTTCCTTTGCTTAAGGAAATTGGGATGATCCGTAAGCCTGTGTTGCTGAAACGGGGGATGATGTCGACCATTGAAGAATTTCTGCTGGCATCGGAGTACATCCTGGGCCAGGGCAACAATCAGGTTGTATTGTGTGAAAGAGGAATCCGCACTTTTGAAACCTCAACACGCAATACACTTGACCTGAGTGCCGTTCCCATGCTCAAAAGCCGGTGCAACCTGCCTGTAATTGTTGATCCCAGCCACGGAACGGGCCTGAGATGGATGGTTCCGGCCATGGCTAAGGCCGCTATAGCGGCCGGTGCTGACGGACTCATTATGGAAGTACATTATAAACCTGAAGAAGCTCTGTGCGACGGTCAGCAGTCACTTGATTTGAAGGAATTCGATCGGTTGATGGCTGATCTCAGAAAGATCGCTGCTGCAGTAGACCGGTATATCTCCTGATGAACAGCCGGTTTCTCAATTGTGTGAAATCATGACGAAAATAAGTGTATTCTCAGTGATGAGAAGCTTCATTTTATTATCACGACTCAGCTTGTTGTGGTGGTTATTGATTTTACCTGTCTTCATGGGCTTTCCTGAACTGAAAGGTCAGTCAGTTGAACCCGTAAAAATCGGATTGCTCATTCAGGATAAAACATCACTTGCAGCAAAGCAGGGAGCAGAATTGGCTGTTAAAATGGCTAATAGACTCGGTGGACTGAATGGACGTCCGTTTCAACTGGTAATTAAAAGTATGGAAGGTCCCTGGGGCACTGGTTCCAAACAGGCCGTCGACCTGATCTGGGAAGATGAAGTATGGGCATTGATAGGTTCACATGATGGCCGAAATGCCCACCTGGTGGAACAGGCTGCTACCAAATCAATAGTTGTTTTTATTTCTGCATGGTCATCCGACCCGACCCTTTCACAGGCTTATGTTCCCTGGTTTTTTAACTGCGTACCCAATGACCGGCAACAGGCCGATGCATTGATACATGAAATATATGAGAAAAGAAAAATACCGGAAATAGCTGTAATCAGCGACAACGTGTATGAATCAAACATGGCATTAAAGAATTTTCTGTTGAGTTCAAAACTTGCAGCGAAGGCTCAGCCGTTTCAATACAAATATGAAGACTATTCTTCCGGATTGAATTCACTGATTGACCAGATCAGTAAGAAAAATGTAAAAGCAGTTGTTTTATTCTGCAGTCCGGTTGTTTCTCTCAAGCTGGTGAGACTGTTTAAGCAGATAAAAACAACCTGGCCTCTTTTTGGCTCTATTTCTATTCTGGATGAGGATGTACTATCTGCCGCTGAATTGCAGGAATGCATTTCGGCCCTGTCTGTGCCTCGTATCCAGGCACAGGGAGATAAAAAAGCTTTATTTTTGCAGGAATATCAGAAAATATACGGTGAAGTACCGGGCCTGGTGGCCTCCTATGCATTTGATGCTACAAATACCCTGATCGCTGCTATTAGAATTTCAGGAAGTTCTGACCGGGAAAAATTGCAACAGGTCTTGTATTCAATTCGTCATGTAGGAGTAACCGGAACTGTTCATTTCGATGACAAAGGAAATCGAAAAGGCCAGCTGGTGGTTTCATCTCTACCCGCGAATTGATTTCCGCTAAGATTTTATACTTCAGTACCGGTCTGCTTAATTACCATTATTTCTTAATTTTGGTTCCATGAAAAATATACACTTGTTCACTTTTATCCTGCTGGCTTGTTTTCTGTTTGCCGGCTGCAAAAGCAAGGAAGAAAAGGAAGCTCAAAAGGCAAAGGATTTGATATCTGCCAGAACTCTCGGGCTGGCTTATCTTGAAGAGTTTGAACTGGAAAATGCCGAAAAGGAATTCCTTAAGTTTATTGAACTGGCGCCCAAAGAAAAGCTGGGCTACGCCAATCTGGGCCTTACCTACCTGAGGATGGGGAAGTATCCCGAAGCTGAAAAGCAATTACTCAAAGGCATAGATATAGACCCGAAAGACCCGGATATCCGGCTGATCCTGGCAACTGTTTACAAGATGCAGGACAACTTGCAGGGTGCTGTATCCCAGTTAAAGGAAGCCCTGAAATCAACCCCCGGCCATATCAAAGTTCTCTATGAGTTGACTGAAATATACGCCGGAGGTTCTGACAATGAATCCAGGGAGTCGAGAGAAACATACCTTCGCCAACTGGTGGAAAAAACGCCCGGTAACCTGGTACCCAAGCTTAACCTTACGGATTTATTAATCAGAAAAGGTGCGTTGGATCAGGCAGTGGAGCAACTCGAAATTATCAAAAAGCAATTTCCCGACTTTCCCAAAGAAGCCGTCAATTATTATAGTGAAACCCTGTCATTGCTGAAAAAGGGCGATAGTGAAAATGCCGTAGTTCAGTTTACCGTATTTCACAATTATCTGAAAGTTTCTTCGCCTTATCAGGCCGGAATGATGGAGCTAAAGGGACCTGGGGGCTCACTCATCGGGTTTCCGCTGATCACCTTCAATCAACAGTCATCACAGGTAAATCTGGATGAAAGCGCAATTCTTGAAGCGATCCGTTTTACGGATATTACTACAACAACCGGACTTGATGTAATCAAAGCCTTTACCGGCAAGGCCGGTGATGCTTTTGTGAATTCAACCCATATAGCTGCCTGCGATTTCGATGGCGACGGCGATATTGATTTATATACCGGTAATTATGACGAAGCTTCCGCTACGTACAAACATTACCTGTTGAGCAATGAGATGGGCAGATTTTCGGATATCACACAATCATCGGGACTGAATCATACAGGCAGAGAATATTCCGCCACGTTTGCAGATTATGACAACGACGGCTTCTTTGACTTATACATAAATAAGGAAGACGGAGGAATCCTATACCGTAATGCCGGTAAGGGCGTTTTTGAAGATGTCACAAAAAAGGCCGGGCTTAAAGACAATCAGCCGGGAAGCAAATCCCTGTTTTTTGATGCCGATCACGACGGGGACTTGGATTTGCTGGAGCTCAGAGCAGGTCGTAATATACTGTTCAGAAACAATGCTGATGGCACCTTTACCGACAATTCAGAAAAGGCAAGAGTATCCGGAAATAAAGTAACCGGCAGGGATGCTGTTTTCGGCGATTTTAACGAAGACGGTGTAATCGATGTGATTGTTGCCAACGAAAGCGGATTGAATAACTATTACTCTAATCAGCGCGAGGGCGTATTCAAAGATGTTATCGGAAACAGTGGAATAACAAATTCCGGCACCGGACAGATAGAAACCGGAGACTATAATAATGATGGATTTCTGGATGTATTCGTGGCATCTGCAGAAGGGACAGACCTGTTCCTTTATCAAAATATGAACGACGGCACATTTAAAAACGACCTGAAAGCCGGTGAAATATTCAGTTCCCTGAAAGGAGTCAAGGTAAATGACGCCAGATTCATGGATTTCGACAACGACGGTTTCCTTGATCTGTTGATTGCAGGTGAGTCTTCAGAAAAAGGAGCCCGGGGATTGTTTCTGCTTCGTAACACCGGTGACGGTGGCTTTACAGATGCCAGCAGCAAGTTGCCCGAAACAGCAAAAACAGGAAAACAAATCTGCATTTTTGATTATAACGATGATGGTGACCTGGACATTTTGATCGCCGGCACCAATGGCGGAGTGACGTTTTTGCGGAATGACGGAGGAAATGCGAATCATTTCATCAAGATCAAATTGGTAGGTTTAAAAGCCGGAAGTGCCAAAAACAATCATTTCGGCATAGGAGCCAAAGTAGAAGTGCGCTCAGGTGAGCTTTACCAAACAATGGTTGTAACTGACCCGAATGTGTATTTCGGTCTGGGTAATCGGCAGCAGGCAGATATCGTACGCATTACATGGACCAATGGTGTGCCCCAGAACATTTTCATGCCATCATCGAACCAGTCACTTGTTGAATCACAGACCCTCAAGGGCTCGTGTCCGTTTCTGTATGCATGGGATGGGGAAAAATATGAATTTGTCAAGGATATTCTATGGCGCAGTGCTTTGGGAATGCCCCTGGGCATTATGGGAGGAAACACTGCCTACGCTTTTGCCGATGCATCTGACGATTATTTGAAAATACCGGGTGAAGCTGTGAGAGCCAGGAAGGGCAAATACTCATTTCAGATGACCTCTGAACTGTGGGAGACTATATATTATGATGAAATTGAACTGGTAGCCGTGGATCACCCTGAAAACACGGACGTTTTTGTACCGGAGCAATTCACACCACCACCGTTTCCCGGAAATAAAGTTTATCATGTATCGGAAAAAAGTATTCCGGTTTCGGCAACAGATGCAAAAGGCAATGATGTGCTGGCTGCTGTCAGCAAAAAAGACGATATCTACCTGGGAGGCTTTAAACCCGGTAAATTCCAGGGTATTGTTGAAATGACGGAATTGATACTCGATCCCGGCTATGTTGGAAAAGACGGAAATCTTCACCTGTTCCTTACGGGATGGATTTTCCCTACAGATGCCAGCATCAATGTGGCCTTGTCACAAACTGATCAGATCAGGGTTGTTTCGCCTCAGCTTCAGGTGATCAACAAAAAGGGTGAATGGGAAACTGTCATAGATAACCTGGGTTTCCCAATGGGAAAAGACAAAACGGTTATAGCCGACTTGTCCGGCAAGTTCCTTTCAGCAGACCACCGGATCAGGATTATCACCAATATGGAGATATACTGGGACTATATTTTCTTTTCAGATAAAGTTGCCCTTTCTCAGGTGAAGTCAACAAGCGTGCATCCCTCTTCAGCTGATTTGCATTATCGTGGATTTTCACGGCTTTACAGAAAGGGTGGGCGATATGGTCCGCATTGGTTTGATTATTCGGTTGTGGATAAGGAACCCAAATGGCGCGATCTGACCGGGAATTACACCCGTTTTGGTGATGTGTTGCCGCTTTTACTGGATGCTGATAACCAATACATAATCTCTAATGCAGGCGATGAAATAACGCTTGAGTTTGACGCTTCAAAGTTGCCCAAACTTCCTGAAGGTTGGAAACGGGATTTCCTGATACGAAGCGTGGGCTGGGTGAAAGACGGTGACCTGAATACAGCATACGGACATACTGTGTTGCCGCTTCCGTTCCACGGAATGAGCAGCTATCCTCCCTCGGAAAATGATGCATATCCGGATGATCCTGAACTGCGGGAATACAATCGGAAATACAATACCCGAATTGTGACATCCGATGGATATCTGAATGCACTTAAAAATTAAAATAACTAGTTTTTCATTTACAATGTTTGCAAACATGAGATATACACTCACAGGATTTCTTCTTTGCCCGATTTTTGGGCTCATGACTTTAAACCTGCATGCCCAGGATAATTCGGAACCCTTTTTTACCGACATGACCAAACTGGCCCGGATCGATTTCAAGTATACCATTGGTGATGACCATTATGAAAATATTCTGGAGAGCAGCGGCTCGGGAATAACCATATTCGATTACAACAGTGACGGATGGATGGACCTTTTCATGATGAATGGGACCTATCTGGAAGGAATCTCAGATAAAGGAGGAATCAAGTATAAGGATACACCCGACAGGTTGTATAAAAATAACGGAAATGGAACCTTCACGGAGGTTTCAAAGCAAGCCGGACTTGATGATATCAATTGGAGTATGGCAGCCGGAGCTATTGATTATGATAACGACGGAGACCAGGATTTGTACCTGTTGAATTACGGACCAAACAGGTTCTTCAGGAATAACGGCAATGGCACATTTACCGATATCACCGACAAGGTTGGATTGAAAGGGCCGGAAAAACTCAATGGATTTACCAAGTGGAGTATTGGTGTTTCCTATTTTGATTACAACCGCGATGGAAGGTTGGATGCATTTGTAGGCAATTTCCTGGCATTTGACCCCAAATATGTTTCTGCCGAAACACCGGGAATGATGCCTCATCCCTCGGAATACAGGGGGCAGGCATCTATACTTTACGAACAACAGGCCAACGGTACCTTTGTTGAGGTAACGAAAAAAGCCGGCCTGCATTATCCTGATTCCAAGTGCATGGGACTTACTGTTTTTGATTATGACGAAGATGGAGACCTGGATATTTTCCAGGCTAATGACCATCATCTGAACTATTTGTTTAAAAACCAGGGCGGCAAATTCAAGGAAGTTGCTATTGCCAGCGGGGTAGCTGCCAACAGTAAGGGCAATCCTACGGGTTCCATGCATGGTACACTGGGAGATGTAGACGGCAACGGGCTGATTGATATCCTGGTTACCGATCTTGAATATGGTGCACTATACAAAAATATGGGAAATGGAGTTTTTTCTGACATTATCGAATCAAGCGGAGTGGCCGGCTTTTTAACCGGTAAAGGTGGTTGGGGATCCGAGCTTTTTGACTACGACAACGACGGCGACCTGGATATCGTGTCAGCCAACGGCACCGCTGAGGAATTGATCCTGCAATATCCCTTGTTGTTGGAGAATGACGGTAAAGGCCGGTTCAGGAATGTAGGGCCATCCAAAGCGGCTTATTTCTCAGTTAAGAGATCGGGACGGGGAGTGACTGTTTGGGATTACGATAATGACGGTGATATGGATATTATCTTTTCCCATGTAGATAAACAGGCCACAGCAACCCTGTTGCGCAACAACACAGGAAACAAAAATCACTGGGTGGGTTTTTCACTCAAAGGAGCAAATGGTCCTGCTTCAGCAATTGCCGCTAAGGTAGAGATTACTACAGGTGGAAAAACACAGGTAAGGATCAACCAATGGACTTCGAGTTATCTTACCAATAAGGATCCCCGCATTCATTTCGGGCTCGGTAATCAGAAGCTGATAGAGCGCATTAAAATCACCTGGTCAGACGGTAAGAAGGAAATTTATAACAACATTGAAGGTGACAGATACCTGACTGTTGTTCAGGGCAAGGGTATCATTCTAAAATGATCACCTGCAATATACTAATTTGTATCAGTAACTATTTGATCAGGTTGCCTGCAGTAGCAGCAAAAATGCTACTTGAGTACAAAGCTGTGAATCAGTATGACAAGCTAAAAGCCAAAAACCTGTAGTCTACATTCTAAAGCCTACCATATGAAACGAAGAAATTTTATTACCGCAGCCTCAATGGCCGTACCTATGGTAGCCACAGGAATGCTGGCCTGCAAGAAGCCGGAAAATAAGGTTCCTGAAAGCGAGATGACCAGTGAGGGTATATTAAGTGATCCCCTGGTTGTTAAAGCCATGAATGCCATGCTGTGCATGCAACGGATGGCATGGGAGCAGGGAACGGCATCGCAGGCATTAATTGCAGTTGGCCAAAAGAATCTGGCCATCCTGTTCGCAAGAGACGCCGTTGTGAGGCAGGATAGTGAGGGCAGGCTGGGTATACTGGGCAATGATCCCGGCATAACCGATCCTGCCTCGAACGGGGAAGCTGTAATGCTGGCCTGGAAGGTAACCGGGGATGAGAATTACAGGAAGGCTGCGGATGCCATGTACCGGTTCTTGAAAAATACAACGCACAAAACCAAAGATGGAGTGCTGCATCATATGAATTATGGCAGGTTGATCTGGAGTGATTCTTCATTTATGGCAGCACCCTTTCTTGCGCATATGGGCGACTTTGATGAAGCTGTGAAACAAATTGA
>CAYVBH010000084.1:0-13382 GCA_964449015.1 uncultured Bacteroidales bacterium | reverse complement strand
AACTAAAAGCGGGTGCAAATGTAAAAGATTTCATTTCATTCCAGCAAATATTCCTTCACTTTTTTTTATGATTTTTTGCAGAAACCCTGCACTGCATTGATATTTAAGCGCATGTGAGGGAGTAAAACCACTCTATTTATACCAAAATCGGAGTGACATTAGGGTGGAATACCGGTGCAGGTCAACCATCATATCGCTCCGGAGCTCTCTGTCGCCAGTCGGAATGGTATTGCCAGCCGATTCAATAAACCGGCGTAGTCGGGAGACTATGGCAGTCAACTTAAGAAATGCTTACGCCCTTACAGGGCTTATATTCATTGCTTTAACTGTTACACAGGGCTTCGCCCTGTGCTGTTTGCTGATGCCCTTTCAGGGCATAAACTTATACGGCTTTTGAGCCCTGAAAGGGCATTATAGCATTAGCCCAGGGCGAAGCCCTGGGTCTTATGTACGCTCTCAATCATAAGCCCTGTAAGGGCGCAATCAATTTGTCAAATCGTTAAGTTTACAACTATGGCCGGGAGACTGCGCCGAACCTTATTTATTTGTTTTCCAAAGCCTCAATTCTGGTTTTGAGTTCTTCAATGATCTTCTGCTGTTCCTTGATCCCTTCCACCAGCACCGGGATGATGGCGGTATATTCCATCGAGTATATGTCGTTCAGTTTGTCGTAGCGGACACATTCAGGGACAATATCCAGTACATCCTGTGCAACAAAGCCCAGATTGAGCAGGCTGTCGTTGTCATTCCAGCGGAACCTCACACCGTTCAACTGCATTATTTTAGCTATGTTATTTTCCGCATTAAGTAGTTGAATATCTTTCTTCAACCGCCGGTCACTCCAATTCGTCCAGCCAAGGTTACCGCCTATGGCGGAGGCACCTGAAATTTGGAAGGTATTGGCACCGACAACCATTCCCAGGGTTGTACCGCTCAAATGGATGGCAAATGAATAATCACCATCAGCGTTTGCACGCCGGCCAAAAGCCGTGGAATAACTACCCGAAGCGGTTGTATTTTGACCCATTGCGGTGGAAGAAGCTCCCGAAGCGGTTGTACCTTGACCCATTGCGGTAGAATAATATCCCGAAGCTACAGTATGATCACCCATTGCCGTGGAACTATATGATGTAGCTTCAGAATGTTTACCCATTGCGGTAGAACCATCGCCGCTGGCTTCTGTATCAAAACCCATTGCTGTTGATCCATGTGCAGAGGCTATTGAATAACATCCCATTGCAGTAGAGCGTTGTGCTGAAGCTTGTGTATAGTAACCCGTGGCGAAAGACTGTTCTCCCGCAGCTACGGTATTTTCACCCAATGCCACAGATTGATGTCCATTTGCCTTTGTATTATAACCCATAGCTACAGAAAAACGTCCAATACTATCTTTATCCCAATTCGAGCCATTTACAAATCCTGCACGAAAGGCACCTTTATTGGGGTACCACATCATGCGGGTGCCGGCGCCGGAGGCCGGGGGATCACCCGGAGAAGATTTGGTTGAACCTACAAACAGGACATTTCCTTCGCCTGTGCCGGTGCCATGGGTGTGCAAAAGGGCCGAGGGTAAATCGGTTCCCAGTCCTATATTTCCGTTTTTCACCACAGTCATGGCATTCTTCTGTAAAGTGCCGCTTCCTGTACCCATGCCAATTACAAACAGGCGGTCATTGGTGTTCCATCCGGTTGCATCTGCCGGTGTGTATTCAGTATTGTATCTGCCGATTACCGTTTCATAACCGGAAGGAGCCGTTGTATTATTACCCATTGCGGTGGAAACATATCCCGAAGCGGTTGTATAATAACCCATTGCGGTGGAAGTCCATCCCGAAGCGGTTGTATTGCCACCCATTGCGGTAGCTGAAGTTCCCGAAGCGTTTGTAATTTGACCCATTGCGATGGAAACACCTCCCGAAGCGATTGTATTGAGACCCATTGCTGTGGAAATAGCTCCCGAAGCGGTTGTTTGAAGACCCATTGCGGTGGAAGCATATCCCGAAGCGTTTGTAATGGTACCCATTGCGGTGGAAGCATTTCCCTTTGCCTTAGTATTATCTCCCATTGCAACAGAAAAACGTCCAATGCTGTCTTTATCCCAGTTGAGAGTATTTACATATCCTGCCCGAAAAGCAGCTTTATCGGGGTACCACATCATGCGGGTGCCGGCGCCGGAGGCCGGGGGATCACCAATCGCAGGACCAGATTTAGCTTCACCGGTAAACAGCACATTTCCTTCGCCTGTGCCGGTGCCATGGGTGTGCAGCAGGGCGGCCGGTGCTGTAATACCTATCCCAACCCTGCCAATTCTTCCGATAGTAACCATAGTGTCTGCTTCTCCTTTCCATGTCGGATCGATTTCTGAGGTGAGGAATCCGTCCAGATCAACGGTGCTGCCGCCGGTTATGCTTAATTCGGTGCCAGCAAGGCTGATATCCTGTATCTCATTGGTGGGATCGGCATCGGCATCGGTTACGCCATCCTGCAAACCCGACAGGTCAATCAGTGTCGTGCTGCCTCCTTCAAGTATCGTCAGCATGGTTCCGCTCAGGTAGGCATTGGTGATGAGCTCATTCATAGGATCGGCATCATTATCCTCACTGTTTTGAACGTGTCCCGCATACAGGGCATAGGGTACCGACAGCAGCTGGGAGGTGCCGATCACAGTATATTCTTTCACAGGTTTGTTTTTGAGATCCATTTCCACTTTGATGAAATAGTCCCCGGTACCCCAGTCGATCATCGAAAAATTTCCGGTCACCGGCGTACCCCTGCCTATTTCGAGCTCGATGACACCGAATGCATTGCTCCATGGTGTATGGGTTTCAACATATACAGCCATACCGTTTTCGCTGTCCTGCAAAAGGCTGATGCGCATGGCCACCTTTCTGTTCACAATCAAATGGCCGTTCCTGTCACGGGCAATGGCCTTGTACTTGAATGCCTGCGGCGGTTGGGCCGTGACTGTCAGAGCTGTTATCAACAGCATCACGAACAAAAATGTAAATCTTTTCATGGATAGCTTGAATTAGTTGGTTTCAGTATTTTATGATCATGGTTTCGGTAAGGGATTTATCTCCCTCCTTAATGATCAGCAGATACATGCCATAGGTATATTCCTCCAGGTTCACTTCATTGATATTTGAATGAAGTCTTGTAACGGAAAGTACTTTGCCATTGATATCAATCAGTTCACCAATACAGGCCTCCTTGATTTCCCTGGTGATATAAACACTTATAAAAGTGTGCGTATAGGTTGGAAAGACCAAAACCCCGGCATCCTCAAAGGAGTCCTCAACGGCAGCTTCCTCAAAGTCTCCGGTTTCATTGAAGCCCTGAAGCAGTGTGGTACTTTCCTCACTGTAACTTTCTATCAGGCTCTCGCCGATGGTCCAGCTCAGGCTTGCCTCATCACCCGCTGTATATGTCCCTGATGACATGATTACCGCAGGACTGTTGGTCTGTGCAAAACATACGAAAATGGTATTCGCAGTCAGCAAAATGATCAAAAATATTCTCATAGGAAGGCTTTATTGGTTAATAGTCTTAAATTTACACCAGTGATTGTTTGAAATCAAATATTTGTGCCAAAGTACCTAGGATTGGGATGAACAGGACTATAACAGGTATGAATGGATAAGTTATGGGTTATCAACTGCAGCTTATGTCTCTCGCAAAATTAAGATCCCCCCGTTCCCTATATATAATCACCCCTGTTTCCTATTATAAAATATTACTTATCTTCGTACCATACTAATCTATAACCGTGTGAATAAGGCGCTTGTTATCATACCTACTTATAATGAAAAGGAGAATATCGAAAGGATGATCCGCTCCATCTTTTCACTCCCCGGTTCTTACCACATGCTCATTGTTGACGACGGCTCTCCCGACGGAACCGCCGATATCGTGAAAACACTTCAGCATGAATTCCCCGACCGGCTTTTCATCCTGCAACGCGAGGGTAAACAGGGCCTGGGCACTGCCTATATTGCCGGTTTCAAATGGGCCATCAGCAACCAGTACGACTTCATCTTTGAAATGGATGCCGACTTTTCACACAACCCCGCCGACCTGCCGCTGCTTCACAATGCCTGCCTTAACGGGGCCGACCTGGCCATCGGATCCAGGTACAAATCGGGGGTGAATGTTGTGAACTGGCCTATGGGTCGTGTGCTGATGTCCTACTTCGCCTCGGTTTATGTACGCCTGGTTACGGGTATGAAAATATACGACACCACCAGTGGTTTCAAATGCTATAGGAAAGCCGTCCTTGAAGCAATCGAGTTTGATAAAATCCGCTTCAAGGGCTATGCCTTCCAAATAGAGATGAAATTCACCACCTGGAAGATGGGATTCCGGATTGAAGAAATACCTATTGTATTTACCGACCGCCGCGAAGGCACTTCGAAAATGTCGGGCGGCATATTTAACGAAGCCCTGTGGGGCGTCCTCCGCATCAAACTGCGCAGTTATTTCCGATCCTATAAAAGAAATACCGCATCATGAGCACCCTGCTGATCACCCATGCAGTCATTGTAAATGAGGGAACCCGTTTCCCGGGCAGCATTCTTGTTAAAGATGACTGTATTAAGCAGGTCATTCCTGAAAATGCTCCACTTCCCCCAAATGCCGACAGGGTGATTGATGCAGCCGGAAATTACCTGATTCCCGGCGTGATCGACGACCAGGTACACTTCAGGGAACCCGGACTTACCCACAAGGGAGACATTTACAGTGAATCGCGCGCCGCTGTTGCGGGAGGCGTTACCTCCTTCATGGAAATGCCCAATACCAACCCCCAGACCATCACCCAGTCCCTGCTTGAAGAAAAATACCAACGTGCATCACAAACATCGCTGGCAAATTATTCCTTTTACATAGGTGCCACCAACGACAATCTGGATGAACTGCTTAAAACCGATCCGGCCAGGGTTTGCGGCATCAAGGTATTCATGGGCTCATCCACAGGGAATATGCTGGTAGATAACCCCGATACGCTGAAAAACCTGTTCGCGGAATCTCCGCTGCTAATCGCCGTTCATTGCGAGGACGAATCGGTTATCCGTAAAAATACCGAAGCCGCCCGGTTACGTTTCGGCGAGGATGTCCCTGTTTATTTCCACCCGGTCATCCGCGATGACGAAGCCTGCTATCGTTCCTCAAGCCTTGCCGTTGAACTTGCATCAAAATATGATACGCAACTCCACATCCTGCACCTTTCAACAGCCCGTGAGCTTGAGCTGCTGTCATCCTCAATTCCCTTATCCCAAAAGAAAATCACTGCAGAGGTGTGCGTGCATCACCTGCTTTTTGATAACCGCGATTACTTTACCCGAGGCAACCTGATCAAATGGAATCCGGCCATCAAATCACCCGCAGACCGGGAAGCTCTGTTGAATGCTTTGCTTAGCAATAAAATAGATATTGTTGCCACCGACCACGCCCCGCATACGCTTTCGGAAAAACAGAATACATATTTCCAAGCCCCATCGGGAGGTCCCCTGGTTCAGCACTCTCTGGTGGCCATGCTGGAATTCTGCCGCAAGGGATTACTCAAACCCGAAAAGGTAGTTGAAAAGATGTGCCATGCACCGGCCGACCTGTTCCGGATCGAGCGGCGCGGTTATATCCGCGAAGGATATTATGCCGACCTGGTTGTTGTGAATCCGCAGCTGCCGCGGACTGTTTCTGATGAAAACGCACTTTACAAATGTGGATGGTCGCCGCTGACCGGCATGACCTTCGGTTCAAGTGTTACCCATACCTTCGTAAACGGCAACCTGGTTTTTGAACAGGGGCGCTTTTATGACCAGCAGATGGGTCGTCGCATGGCCTTCCTGAGATAATTCACTTTTAATTGTTGTGCTTCTTCGGTGAGGAAAATGATCGGCATGCCTCCAGAAAAGCTTTCCCCACCAAACCCGACAACGGGTTGGCTGTATCCATGCGCTCCGGATGCCATTGTACTGCCATGCAAAAAGGATGATCGTGTTTTTGATTCAGGACAATGGCTTCGATGAGGCCATCAGGGCTAAAAGCTGACGCCTCGTATAATGGAGACAAAGAATCAATGGCCTGGTGGTGTGCACTGTTTACATTGCCCTGTAAAATTCCTGTTATCCTGCTGAACGCTGATCCCTCTTTAAGTGACACTTCGTGCCACTGATCTTCGGTTCCCAAATGTGCAACATCACTCTTCAGTTGTGAAGAAATGTCAGCATGCAGTGAACCCTTTCCCGCCACATTGAGCATCTGCAATCCCCTACAAATTCCCAGTACCGGAAGCTTCATTTTGAAGGCCATCTCAATCAGCGCAATCTCCAAGGTATCGCGCTTGTCATCGATATCACGGCAAAGAGGAATATCATTCTCACGACCGTATAGAGCCGGATGCATGTCGGCTCCCCCTGAAAGCAAAACACCCGATGCATTTGAAGCCTGTTTCATTGCTTCATCCACAGGCAACAGATACAAATCTACCAGCGAAATACCGGGGCACAACTCTTTCAGCCAGTTGGCATAATTGGGTGCCAGTTTGGAAACGGCAATTACCATCAGGCCTCGGTATTAAGTTGAGAAACCGTGCTGCCGGGTGCAGGAGTAACCAGGCCGGTTTGAATTTCACCGGTTTCCGGATCCAGCTCGGAACCCCTGGAACTGTGAGGTATGGTAAAAATCAGCAGCATAACCAGTGCTGCCAGTATGGTCAAATATCGCCTGTCTTTCCTGAGATTACCTATTACAGCCACAATCCAGAAAACAAAGGCAATCAGTGTTTTGTTGTCGGTTAAATCAAAGCCAAACGGAAAGCCGGTCCAGTACGCTCCAAAAGCATGATACTGCACCATGGGGCCAAATACCAGTCCGCCTATAAAAAGGCAAATTGTGGTTATGATGCCGGCAAGCCTGTATGATCTGAAACCGAAGATGGCCAGCAACAAAGTGAGGTTGGACAAGAACATGGCAACAAACATGAGCAAGGCATGCGGAATGATCACTCCGGCAGGCACGTCTCCCCGGAACCTGATTATCACCTGCTCCCCAACGGGCATCCGGATCACCTTACCCTCCTGTTTCAGCAGGAAGTAATACTCGAGCTTCCCCGCTGGCGGCTGGTGCGGCAGGTTAGCCGTCAGCTTTTCCCCGGACCTGCTCAGCGGGGTTTGCTGCCAGCTATCGTTTGTCGGAAAACTCCGGAAATACAATTCACCGGCAATTGTTGTGTCAGGTATCACCAGTTCCAAAGGGCAATCGGTATTGCCGCCATGGCTTCGCGGCAGTTTAAACCGGTATTCCTGCGCATCACTCAGCCACAAGGTTACCCTTTTGGGCTTGGTTGGACCATAATTACTCTGATAGTAAAGCGCTGCTGCAGTAATTAGCACAGCTGCCGGAAATACCAGCAGGCTTTTCAGGGAAAAAAAATTCTTCATATAATTATAATTGTATAAGGAGCACTTCCGTTTTTCCGTTTCTCAACAATTCAACACTAATGATCTGGTTTTTTTTGAGTTTTGCCATCCGGTACATGTAATCATAGATATTCTTGATCTTCTGTCCGTCAATGGCTGTCAGAATGTCCCCGTTCCGGATGCCTCCCCTTTCGGCAGCCTTGCCTTTGGTGATGAGGTCAACCCGGACTCCCTCCACATCCGTGGCACTGAAATCGGGCATGAATCCGAGCGTTACCTTCATCCGGGGAGCAGAAACGCTGTTCTCCCTGGAACCCGCCTCACGAAAAGCAAGCATTTCAGGATGGGTTGCGATGTCCATGACAAGGTCATTAACAAAACCGGTAACCCGGTACATACCGGGCATATTAATCATTTCGGGGTCATCATCAGGCGTGTGGTAATCGGGGTGAGCGCCTGTGGTAATGAAAAACACGGGTATGTTCCTGGCATAAAACGAAGAATGATCGGAGGGACCGCTGCCTTCGCGGGTAACAACAAGTTTCAACGCTGCCTTGCTGTTAGCCAGACTGATCAGTGAATCAGCCTCAAGTGATGTTCCCGCGCCTCCTACCTGAAGACCTTTGATTGTGTCGAGCCTCCCCACCATGTCGAGATTGATCATGGCACTTATTTTTGAAAGCTCAACCGGCGGATGATTGACAAAGTATTTAGATCCCAGCAAGCCTTTCTCCTCGGCACCAAAAGCCACAAATATCATGGAGCGCTTCAGATTTTCTTCCTCATCCTTGAACTTTGCGGCCAATTCAAGCATTACCGACACACCTGAGGCATTGTCGTCGGCCCCGTTATGAACGGCAACCGTATCCTGCCTGCGCGATGAACTGCCTTTTCCGCCGGTACCCAGGTGATCATAGTGCGCACCCACTACTACGTACTCATCCCCGGATGATGGATCCTTACTGTTCAGGATGGCATACCAATTGCCGGTGCGGCCCATAACCTGTTTCAATTCAGATTGCCCTTCAACTTCCACAGGCACTTGGAATGACAAGGGCCGGGAAGTATTCTGAATAACGGTTTCTGCATCGTGTAAGGTTCTGCTAGCGTATCTCAACAAGGTGTCCGCTATAGCCCGTGAGATGTGAATAACCGGGATGTCAGCTGATGACTGTATATTTGAAAGGGAGGTCAACACACCAGTCGAGTCAAATGAGTAGCCGGACACCAGCAACAATCCGCCTGCTCCGTTGTCCTTTGCCAGCATGGCCTTGTCACGGTCATCCGAAACCATCTCCAGGTATTCATTCCCTTGAGTTAAATCAGGTGTTCCCCTCAATGCCAATACCCATTTCTCTTTTACATCAATATCCGCATAGTCGTTCCAGTTGAATGAATCAGCCTTAACGGTAATGCCATAACCTGCAAAAACCAGCGGAGCATTCAGCGACGAATCAGCTGAAAAGGAAAAAGGGGCGAAAGCAGAATCCGGAACTGCCTTACCCGAAACACTTAAGTGGCACCCGCTTCCCCTCTCGTAAGCCTGTAGAAAGGTGAATTCCTGCTTTTGAGGCTTTAATCCGGCCTCCATAAACTGATTCTGCAGGTAGATCCCTGTCAAAGAATCACCGGCCGATCCGGGATACCTGCCTTCCAATTCTTCAGATGCCAGGAAATGGATGTGCAGATTCAGATCAGACTCGGAAATTGCCGGGGAATATTTGTATACACTACAGGAAAAAGCCGGCAAAATGAGTAAGAATGAAACAATGATAATATATTTGTTCATGAATAGTTAGTTTAGCTAAATGACAAAGATATTTACTAGAAACCAGACTACCCAGAAACATGTATTTAAAAACCAACACATCATACCATGAAAATCAAATTTCTCATTCCGGCATGCCTGTTCCTGTTCGCTGCAGCATGCAAGCAATCAAAGCCCACTGCAACAGATGAACCGGCTTCAGTTGTCACCGATTCACTTTTCGGAATTGAGGTAGCCGACACGATCATTTACGACGTGATCATCAGTAACCCGAATCCCGATGATCCCTGGGCTGTTCAATGTTTGAAAGGTCTTGATCGCGACCTGCTGATCAGTAACATCTTCGATATGGTCTATTCCGGTAAGGCCCTCGCTTACAACCACCAGACCAATGAAAAGCTGACCCCGAAACAGGTTGAAGAAATCGAAGCAGGTGCGGATTACAGTCGCGATAACATCGGCATGATCCAGTTTACAGAAGTGTGGTTCGTAAATCCGGGTGATATCACCATGACCAAAAAAGTGATCTCCATGGTGCTGGGTTACAATTACGGAGCACCTGATGGCATGATGTTGCATAAAGCGCTGTTCAGGGTGGAGTTGTAGAGTGACAAGCAGAGCCAAGAGCCAAGAACCAAGATTCAAGATCTAAGATCTAAGATCCAAGATTGGGACAAGGGAGGAGTGACAGGCTTGCAATAAATTACTTTTTTACTATTTTTGCACGCGATTTGTAAAAATATACATTACTAACCATCAGGATTTGCATGCTTACAGTTGAGAAAATTGGCGGAACCTCCATGTCGAAGTTCAAGGATGTGATGAATAACATCATCATGAAACCCTGCAAGGATTGCGGCTATTACAATCGCATCTTCGTGGTATCGGCATATAACAACGTGACCAATTGGCTGCTTGAGCATAAAAAAACCAAAGAACCGGGAATATACCAGCAATTTGTAGACCATGCCGATTATAACAGGACCATGATGGAATTGCTGGACAAGCTGATCGCCATCAACCGCACCTTTGAAAATATAGGTCTGAATCAGGAGAAAGCCGATGAATTCATCACCGGTCGCGTTGCACAGGCCAGGAATTATTTGAACCACCTGGCTTATGTGCTGGCAACGGGCTATGTTAACCGGCAGAACATATTGCTGGCCGCCCGTGAGATCCTTTCTTCCATTGGCGAAGCACATTCGGCATTCAATTCCGTCAATATTCTCGAAAACAACTGCATTAAAGCCACCTTTGTAGATCTTTGCGGATTTAGCGATTCGGAATACCTCACCATTGATGAGCGTATCCACAAGGCTTTCAGAAATATTGATTTTGCTTCCACCATACCCATTGTAACGGGTTACACCAAAGGTACCGAAGGTATCATGCGGGAATTCGACAGGGGATACAGCGAGGTTACTTTCTGCAAGGTTGCTGTTGAAGTAAAAGCCGATGAGGCGGTAATTCACAAGGAGTTTCACCTTTCATCGGCAGATCCCAACATTGTGGGTGTTGACAAGTCGATACCTGTAGGATTTACCAATTTTAACGTAGCAGATCAGCTGGCAGATGTCGGTATGGAAGCCATCCATCCCAAGGCATCCAAACCACTTGAAATGGCAGGTATCAACATACGTATTAAGAACACCTTTGAGCCGGATCATCCCGGAACCTTGATTTCCAAGGATTATGTGGGAGAAAAATCGAAGGTGGAAATCATTTCCGGCACCGACAAGGTGATGGCTATTGAGATACACGATCCCATGATGGTGGGCCAGGTCGGATACGACCGTGAGATCATGACCCTCTTTGAACAATACAAGGTGAGTTATATTCTTAAGGCTACCAATGCCAACAGCATCACACAGGTGATCTGGGAAGAAGACCTGTGTGAGCAGCTGATCAGTGACCTGAGAGACAAATACTACGAGGTAACTGTAAAACCGGTAGCCCTGGTGTGCACACTGGGAACCAACATTGCACAACCCGGCATACTTGCCAAAGCAACTGCCGCCCTGGCCGGTAACCACATCAATGTCGACGCCCTTTCACAATCGCTGAAGCAGGTGAACATGCAATTTGTTATTGGCAGGGATGATTACAGGAAAGCTATTATTGTGTTGAATGACGCGCTCTGCGTGAAGAACAGCTGAGGTCTCTAAAATTGCCTTTCTTATTTTAATGTCGTATCTTTGCGGCACTTAAATTAACGGGATGGTAAAATTCATTGGAAGATCTGAGAAGGCGGCGCTTGTTGGAAAGAATGAGAACATAACCTATAACAACCTCCTTAAGCAAATTGATCAATATGCTGCCTTGTTACCTGAATTGCGTAACAAGCGTATTGTCATATTCTCCGAAAACCGTTTGGAATGGATCGTTGCTTTTTACGCCGTTTGGAAGAGCGGGGGCACCGTTGTGCCTATCGATGTGCTTTCGGCAGTTGAGGATGTTGCCTACATACTTGAGGATGCGAAGCCGACAGCCATGTTCTGCTCGGTTGAAAAGCAACAGATGTTGCAGCAGGCTGCATCAGATGCTCATGTAGATCCTCAGATGCTCGTATTTGAGAATCTTCAGCTGCCTGCTTCTGCGACTGAACCGGCTGATTTCATGGTAGATGACGTTGACCACACTGCTTTGATTCTTTACACCTCCGGAACAACGGGTAACCCCAAAGGGGTGATGCTTTCGTTTCAGAATATTATTGCCAATCTCACTGCCGTATGCCATGATGTGCCTATTTTCACGGCAAACGACCGCACCATGATACTGTTACCCTTCCACCACATTCTGCCCATGGTGGGATCCATCATTGCACCATTGTACACCAACGGCACTATGGTGCTGAATAAATCTTTAGCTGCTGAAGACATGCTGGCCACGTTGAAACAGTTTGGCGTGACTATCATGATCGGAGTACCACGCCTGTACCAGTTGATATACAAAGGTCTCAGGGAGAAAATCAACAGCAGTTTCGTTGCCCGAACCATGCTGTCTCTTGCCGGGGCGGTTGATTCGCTGAAATTCTCCCGAAAACTGTTTGGTTCAGTGCACAAAAAATTCGGGGGACATTTGAAGTATCTTGTTTGCGGCGGAGCACCGGTTGATCCTGAAGTGGTGCGGCTATTTAAAACACTGGGATTTGAAATCCTCGAAGGTTATGGCATGACAGAAGCCGCTCCCATGATCACATTTACCCGGCCGGGAACCGTTTTCCCGGGAGTTCCGGGGCACCTGCTGCCGGGTTTGAAGATCCGGTTTGATGCAGGTGAAATTGTTGTTTCCGGAAAAAACGTGATGCAGGGATATTACAACAAACCTGCCGAAACAGCCGAGGTGCTTAAGGACGGCTGGCTGCATACGGGTGACCTGGGCTACCTCGATGAAAAAGGATACCTGCATATTACAGGGCGTAAAAAAGAGCTCATTGTGCTGCCAAATGGCAAAAACATCAACCCCGAAGAAGTGGAAAAAGCAATCCTCAAACAAACGGGATTCATTAAAGAAACCGGTGTGTTTCTGAAGGATGGTATTTTACAGGCACTCATTCTTCCCGACTTCAAAAAACTGAACGAAGCCGGAATCACTGAAATCGAGGAGTATTTCAGGTGGAACGTCGTGGATAAGGTTAATAAAGTGGTCTCTCCTCATAAAAAGATATTGCGCTTCAACCTCACTACTACTGAGCTACCCAAAACTCGTCTGGGCAAAGTCAAGCGGTTCATGTTGCCGGAGTTGGCTGAAACAAAAAAGCAGGCTGCAGTAGATGAACCCAAAACCAGGGAATACCAGGCCGTTAAAAAATTCCTAGAAGATGAAACTCAACAAACGGTGCATCCCAATGACCATATCGAACTGGATCTGGCTCTTGATTCACTGGGCAGGGTAAGCCTGACTGCTTTTATAGACACAGCCTTCGGAGTAGACATACCCGAAAATACACTGGCAGAATACCCATCGGTAGCTAAACTGGCAGAATTTATCCATAAAAAGAAAACCCGGCTGAACTTCGAAGGAATCAGCTGGTCGCAGATTCTAAAAGAGAAGGTACACATCAAACTTCCTGCCTCAGGCTTCACGCACAACCTGAACAAAAACATCATGCAGGTGATATTCAGATTATTTATGCGGATTAAGGGGAAAGGACTTGAAAACATACCCGATGAAGCATGTATCATAGCACCTAATCACCA
>CAYVBH010000083.1:0-13473 GCA_964449015.1 uncultured Bacteroidales bacterium | reverse complement strand
GGTTTCGTAAACTCAACGCAATGGCATTGGGCTTGTATTTCATTTTTTCCACCATATCGCGCACCAATTGTTTGGTTTGCGGACTGATGTCGGGATGATCTTTTAACGCCCTGGAAATTGTTGAAACCGAAACTCCCAGTTCACGGGCTATGTCTTTGATGGTGATTTGGTGAATTTTCATTAAAAATAACTTGGTTTGGTTTAATGGTAATGTAATAATAATTAAAAAAATAGTTAACAGCAAACGTTTGCACAAACGTTTGCGGAATCGTTTGCGCGGAAATTGTTGTTTTCCAGCCTGTTTTTTTTTGAGTATGAATTCGTGAAGGCCGAACTTTGTTTAATGAAACAGGACTGAATTTTAACATATCGTTTGATTATCGGGAAGAAATCACGAATCAGTTATATCAATCCTGGTTACCACTGATGATTAACTGAAGAACTAATTATTAAACTCTAAAACAAATGAAATGATGCGACAAGCTTTTTCTATTTGGAAAGCGCTTCTTATGCTCCTGATATTTATTCCGGGCTTATTGAATGCGCAGGAATATAACATTACAGGTAAGGTTATCGATAAAACCAACGGTGAATCCATGCCTGGTGTATATGTGGTTGTAAAAGGCTCCAATACGGGTGCTGTTACCGATGCTGATGGTAACTATAATGTTAAGGTTCCTAATGCCAATGCAACTCTTGTTTTTTCATTCCTGGGATATGTACCGCAGGAAATACCTGTTGGGGCGAATAAAGTAATAGATATTGCTCTCGAACAGGATATTAAAATGTTGGAAGAAGTAGTTGTTATTGGTTACGGAACAGTAAAGAAATCTGATGCCACCGGCAGTGTGGCAGTAGTGGGTTCTGAGGACTTTAACAGGGGAGCTATCACGTCACCACAACAGCTGATCTCAGGTAAAACCGCAGGTGTTGTGATCACAGCCGGGAATGGTGCCCCTGGAAGCGGTTCTACCATTCGTATCAGGGGAGGTTCATCCATGAAGGCAAGCAACGATCCGCTGATTGTGATTGATGGTGTGCCACTTGATAATAGAGAACTTTCCGGAATGGGCAATGCATTGAATGCAATAAATCCCAACGACATTGAATCCATGACCGTATTGAAAGATGCATCAGCAACTGCCATTTATGGTTCGCGAGCTTCAAATGGTGTAATTCTCATTACCACAAAAAAGGGTGGAGCAAAATTTAAGGTTGCCTATAATGGGAATGTTTCAGTCAATACGGTTCCAAAAACTTTGGATGTTCTTTCTGGTGATGAATTTCGTACACTGATAAATGAACTATATGGACCATCTTCCGTTGCAGCCGGCAGATTGGGTAATGCCAATACCGACTGGCAAAAAGAGATTTACAGAACTTCCTTGTCAACCGACCACAACCTGAGTGTTTCCGGTACATATAAAACATTACCCTATAGAGCATCAGTCGGATACACCAACGACAATGGAATACTGAAGACATCCAATTTTAGCAGGACAACTCTTGCCGTGGGTGTGAATCCAAGTTTGCTGGATGATCATCTTAAAATTAATCTGAATGCAAAAGGCATGTATACTGATACGCGGTTTGGCAATGACGGAGCTGTAGGTTCAGCCCTCACATTTGATCCCACACAACCAGTTTATGACAACACCAGCTCAAATGGATACTTCTATTGGAAGGAGGATCCTTCTGGAAATCCCATAAAGATAGCTACCTCCAATCCAGTGGCTCAATTAAATCTTCAGAAGGATCTTTCCAATGTTTGGAGAAGCGTTGGAAATATTCAGGTTGACTATAAGGTCCATTTCCTGCCTGATATGCATGTTAACCTTAATATGGGTTATGACTATTCAGATAGCGAAGGAACTGTTGATGTTCCCGATGGTACATCATGGACTTATGATCCGAAAAACAGTGGTGGAATTATGCGAAACTATGATCAAACCAGGAAAAGCAGCTTACTTGATTTCTATCTGAATTATGTAAAAGATATTGAATCTTTATCCAGCAGAATTGATGTAACCGCAGGATATTCCTGGCAGCATTTCTGGAGAAAAGGTAAGACATATGAAACAAATGTGGCTGAAACTGTTGTTAACACTGACCAGCCCTATGAAACTGAAAATTACCTGGTATCCTTCTTTGGCAGAATGAATTATTCATTATTGGATAAATACTTATTGACTTTTACTTTACGTGATGATGGTTCATCAAGGTTTGCCGAAGACAATCGCTGGGGCCTTTTCCCATCTGTTGCCCTTGCTTGGAAAATCAATTCCGAATCATTTTTGAAAAACAGCAAAGTGATTTCCGACCTGAAGCTCAGACTGGGCTATGGCATAACTGGTCAGCAGGATCTAACCAATAATGATTTTCCATATTTGGCAAAGTATACATTAAGTGATGTTTTTGCACAATATCGGTTTGCAAGTACTTTGTATAAAACATACCGTCCGGAAGGTTATGATGAAAATATCAAATGGGAGGAAACAACAACCTATAATGCCGGACTCGATTTTGGATTCCTTCAGAACAGAATCACCGGTACTATTGATGTATACAGCCGTGAAACAAATGACCTGATTAATGAGATTCCACCTCCCGCCGGCTCAAATCTAACCAATAAAATCATTACCAATGTTGGTAACCTTACCAATAAGGGATTTGAATTCACTATTAATGGCAAGATCATTTCTACCAGTGATATGTCTTGGGAATTAGCTTATAATATTGGATACAACGAAAATAAAATCACCAAACTGACTCAAAGTGATGATCCTACATATCAGGGAGTAAGGGACGGAAACATTTCGGGTGGCGTTGGCAGTACTGTCCAGGTTCATAGTGTTGGCTATCCGGTATACTCGTTCTTTGTATATCAACAGGTATATGATAATGATGGCAAACCTATCGAAGGATTGTATGTAGATCGGGAACCAGATGGGATTCTTAACAGCAATGACCTTTACAGGTATAAAAAGCCTGCTGCTGATGTATTGATGGGGATCTCATCCAATTTCAACTACAAAAACTGGGACTTTTCATTTGCAGGAAGGTTTAGTTTTGGTAATTATGTTTACAACAATGTAGCCTCCACCCGTGGAACATACCTTGATGCTTATAATTCAGGTCTCAATTACACATCAAATGTGCTCGCCTCATCAAAGGATACCAGATTTATAGGTGCTCAGTATTTCTCTGATTACTACATCGAGAATGGTTCATTTTTCAGAATGGACAATATAAGTTTGGGTTACCGGTTCACCAACCTGATGCAAAGTAAGCTCAACCTGCATATAGGGGCTGTAGTACAAAATGCTTTTGTCATTACAAAATACACTGGACTGGATCCGGAAATCTTTGGGGGAATCGACAATAATTTATATCCCCGGCCAAGGATTTTTATGCTTGGTGTAAGTGTTGAATTCTAACCAAAAAATTACCAAGAAATGAAACGATATACTATATTTTCAATTGCATTTGTTGCCTTTATGGCAATTACTGCATGCGTGAATGACCTGGATGTGTTGCCTCCCGATCCCAATATTGAGACATCAGCAACATTATTCGACGATCCTTCTGCCTGGAAAATGGTTCTTGCAAAATGTTATGCTGGTCTTGCAGTAAGCGGACAACAAGGCCCTGCCGGCAAACCTGATATCCAAGATATTGATGAAGGTTTCTCTACGTATTTGCGCCAATACTGGTGTGCATCCGAACTGCCAACTGATGAAGCCGTTATTTCATGGAATGATGCCGGTTTACCGGATTATCACTTCCAGAACTGGTCAAATACAAATACTTTTATTTCGGCCATGTACAATAGAATATATTATCAGGTTGCTTTACTGAACGAATACATCAGGGCAATAAACAGCAAGATCGGAGGCCTGTCATCTTCATTGCAGGAGGAAGTTACTATGTACCGTGCTGAAGCTCGTTTTTTGAGAGCGTTCAGTTACTGGCATGCACTCGATCTTTTTGGAAGCGTCCCTTTTGTAACCGAAGCTGACAAAGTCGGATTCTTTATGCCTAAGCAAATTTCGAAGGCTGATCTTTTTGCTTATATTGAATCAGAACTGCTGGCTATTGAATCAGAACTGGCTGAACCGGGTACTAATGAGTACGGAAGAATTGATAAGGCCGCTGCATGGACGCTGCTTGCCAAGCTATATCTGAATGCAGAAGTATATATTGGCACACAAAAGTACACTGAGTGTATTACGTACTGCAAGAATGTCATCAATTCAGGTTATTCCCTCGATCCTGTCTATAAGAATATATTTATGGCGGATAATCAGAACAGCCCTGAGATCATCTTCCCGGTTGAGTTTGATGGTATGAACACCAGATCCTGGGGTGGCATGACCTTTATTATTCATGCGCAGGTAGGAGGTAAAATGGTTGCTGCTGATTATGGACTCGACAATGGTTGGGGTGGCACACGCACAACACGTGCATTGGTTGATAAGTTTGCAGATCCTTCCGGCGCTACAGATTCCAGGGCCATGTTCTTTACTGAAGGTCAAAATATTGATATTGCCAGTATGACAACCTTTACAGATGGATACGCAATCAGGAAATTCAGCAATATGAGCTCCACAGGAACTGCCGGTTCTCATCCTACATATGTAGATACCGATTATCCTGTATTTCGTCTTGCAGACGTATACCTGATGTATGCAGAAGCGGTATTAAGAGGTGGAACAGGAGGGAGTACAACGGATGCATTAGGATATGTTAATGATCTGAGGGAAAGAGCCAATGGTGATGAAAGCGGAAACATACTTGAGTCTGACCTGACCCTGGATTTTATTATTGACGAACGTGCCCGCGAGTTATATTGGGAAGGTCACAGAAGGACTGACCTGATCAGGTTTGGATTGCTTACCGGTGGTGATTATCTTTGGCCCTGGAAGGGTGGAGTTGCCGCAGGCACAGCCACAAACAGCAGATATAATCTGATGCCGATTCCCGCTACTGACCTGGGTGCCAATCCTACATTAGAACCAACTCCGGGTTATTAATACTTCTAAATTACGAAACCATGAAAAGAAAATTATTAAATATAAGTTTTATTCTTGGCCTGTTACTGGTGTTCTTTTCTTGCGAAAAAGACGAAGACAGGGTTGTTCTTCCGGCTGATGTCGAAGCGAATACATTTACATCATTGACCTCTGATGCTTTTATATTGAACATGGACAATGCGGCTGATGTTTTTCAGTCCTTCTCATGGACAAATGTTGATTATGGATTTGATGTTGCAAAAACCTATAAAATCCAAATTGACAGTACTGGTAAAAATTTTGCTAATCCCATTGACGTCCTGACAGTGTCAAATGCGCTCACCGGATTAATCAGTGTGGGGGATTTCAATAAGGTTTTACTGAATATGGGATTGGATCCTGAATCACCTGTTGATCTTGATTTCAGGGTGGCCACCATCATTAACAACAATGTTGATCCTGTGTACTCCAATGTTCACACAGTAACCGTTACTCCTTATGCTACGGTATTCCCGCCAATCTATATGTGTGGCTCTGCAACGGGTGGATGGGACTGGACTAAAGATGTTGAGATGAGGAGCTTTGCTCCCAGCAAATATTATACAATTGCTTATTTCCTTAATGGTGAAACCTTCCGGTTTTTCAAACAACGCGATTATGAACCAACTTCTTATAACTATCCATACTTTGATGGCGGTTTTGTAACTGATTCAATGGAAAATGCCAACGATGGAGACAAAAACTTTAAGGTACTATCTCCTACAGGTTACTATGCCATCACAGTTGACCTGAAGAAAAAGACTGTTGATTTCGATGCAGTGGCTGAGCCCGATATGTATATGACTGGCGACGCCTTGGGTGGATGGGACTGGTCAACCAACTTTGTGAAGATGACCTGGAAGAAACATGGCGTCTATGAAGCCGAAACCGAGTTTATAAATGGTAAAGCTTTCCGTTTCTTTGATCAGGCCGATTGGAATCCAACATCATATAATTATCTTCATTTCCCGGCTGGTTCAGTTGATGAACTTTTTGTAAACGCTGAGGATGGTGATAAGAACTTCAAATTTGTCGGTACAACCGGCATGTACAAGATTACAGTTAACTTCCTCGATAAAACAGTTACTCTTGAGGAAGCTGTAGGTAAATAATTGAGTTAGTCAGGGGTTTTGCAGAGGCCCTGTCGGTATGGCAGGGTCTCTGTTTTTTCTAAATACTATGAAGCGATTTTTCACCTTCTTGTGTATAGCGGCAATAAGTGCAAAGGTATTGAGCCAGGTTGTGACAACGAACCCTGTATTGCCTTCCGACAAACAATCCATCACTATCACTTTTTATGCTGACAGGGGCAATAAAGGATTGATGAATTACACAGGTGACGATGTATATGCCCATACCGGGGTGATTACCGATTCGAGTAAAACCAATGCTGACTGGAGATATGTGAAAGCTGAGTGGACATCTAATATTGCCGCATGCAAAATGACAAAAATTTCGGCAAATGAATATCAATTGAGCATAACCCCCGATATCAGAACCTATTACGGCGTTCCGCAAACCGAAAAGATACTGAAAATGGCCTTTGTGTTCCGCAGTTCCAATGCCGGCAAAACAGGCCGGGATGTGGGTAATGCGGATATTTTTACTGCCGTTTACGAGGAAGGACTTCAGGTTTCATTTATTCAACCGGCAGCATCTTTTACTTTCACCCGCGAAGGTGAATTGCTGCCATTTGAGGTGAATTCAAGCAACGCTGATTCATTGACTTTATTACTGAATGGACAACCTATCCGCAAACTGGCCGGATCATCATTTGATACTGTTCTGACCGTATCGGGCTATCAAAGGCATGAACTGGTTGTTAAGGCTAAAAACGAAAACGAGGTGAAGACAGATACCTCGTGGTTCATGGTTCCGAAACCAACAACCGAAGCAAGTCTTCCTGCCGGTTTACGCGATGGAATTAATTTTCCAGCTAATGACTCTGCCGTTTTTGTGCTCTTTGCACCCGGAAAAACAGATGTTTACCTAATCGGTGACTTCAACAACTGGCTGCCCGATTTTGTTTACCAGTTTAAAAAAGATGGTGACCGCTTCTGGCTGGCACTTGGGAACCTTGTTCCCGGAAGAGAATATGCTGTTCAGTATATTATTGACAGCACCCTACGCATCGCAGATCCCTATTCTGAAAAGATTCTGGATCCCGACAATGACAAATATATTTCTGCTGAAGTTTACCCCAACCTGCTTTCTTATCCTGCAACCAAAACCCAACAAATTGCCGGTGTTATACAACCCGGAAAACAACCTTTCATTTGGGACGAACTAGATTATACGCCGCCACCCGACAGTACCCTCGTTATTTATGAACTCCTGATACGCGATTTTGTCATCACGCATGATATTAAGGATGTTGCTGCCAAATTGGATTACCTGCAAACATTGGGTGTAAATGCCATTGAGCTGATGCCTTTCAGTGAGTTTGAAGCCAATAGCAGCTGGGGATATAACCCATCCTTCTATTTTGCAACCGATAAATATTACGGTACCAGCGACGATTATAAAGCTTTTATTAATGAATGCCATAGCCGGGGCATGGCCGTAATCATGGATATGGTTTTAAACCATGCCTATGGTCAGAATCCCATGGCGCGCATGTATTTCAATAATGCTACCGGTAAACCCACTGCAGATAACCCTTGGTTTAACGTTACCAGTCCGAATGCCGCCTACAGCTGGGGTAGTGATTTCAATCACGAGTCGCCTGCCACACGGTATTTTGTTGACAGGGTTGTGGAGTACTGGCTTACCGAATACAAAATTGACGGATTCCGTTTCGACTTTACCAAAGGCTTTACCAACACACCTGGTGACGGCAGTGCCTACGATGCGCCACGCATTGCCATTCTGAAAAGAATTTATGATATGATGAAATCGGTAAATCCCGATGCCTATATGATTTGTGAGCACTTTGCTCCCAACAGCGAGGAAAAGGAACTCTCGGATTACGGCATGCTCATTTGGGGCAACAGCAATTACAACTACAACGAAGCCACCATGGGTTACCTGAGCAATTCCGATTTCTCCTGGTCGTCATACAAAGCCCGGGAATGGAAGAACCCGCACCTGGTGAGCTATATGGAAAGCCACGATGAAGAGCGGCTGATGTATAAGAACATCACCTATGGCAATGCTTCAGGCGGTTACAATATAAAAAAACTATCTACTGCTCTGAAACGCAACGAGCTGGCAGGTGTTTTCTACTTCGCCATTCCTGGGCCGAAAATGATCTGGCAATTTGGCGAATTGGGATATGATGTTTCTATTGATTACGCCGGAAGGGTAGAGCCGAAACCGGTCAGGTGGGAGTATTATGATAATGCTGACAGGCAGCACCTCTACCTGGTATGGGCCAAGATGATTGATTTACGCAAAAAATACCCGGTTTTCAATACAAATGATTTCACGTTAAGTGTTGGTAATAACGTAGCCACCAAGAAAATCGTACTCAGGCATGACGAAGGCGATGCGCTGGTGATCGGCAATTTTGGCATGACCGAAGCCAGTATGCAACCCGGTTATACTGAAACGGGATGGTGGTATGAGGCGTTCAGCGGCGATTCGGTGAATGTAACCGATTTGTTAGCTACAGTCACTATGAATGCAGGAGAATACAGAATATATACAAACAAAAAAATGAGTTCAGTTATCAACAGTAAGCATGACCTGATGCAGGAAAGACTGCATGTTTATCCCAATCCGGCAACTGATGTGTTATATATCAGCAATGAAATGCCCATAGGTCGTTTAGAGATAATCAATCTGGCGGGTTTCACAGTGTTGGTGGATGAAGATTACAATCAGCACAAGGGAATCAATATAGAAAGCCTACCTTCCGGTTTTTACCTGCTACTGATGCATGCCGGCAGCCGGGTGTTGACTGGGAAGTTTGTGAAGCAGTAGGCATCGCTAAGCGAAGTTTTCTATTGTTAGGCGAAGTTTTTAACAATTGCCGTCAACTTCATGTTATAAAGATCTATATATCAATGTGATATTTATCTGGTCATAAATTGTGGAGCGATTCAATGTGATTAGCGCCGGGTGAAACCCGGTGTAATCAATGATCGCGATTTCACAACCACGGAGTGGTTGAATATGAAATGCAAATTATTGTTGTAACATTCAACCACTCCGTGCTTGGGAAAAATCCTTAAGTTGACGGCTATGGTTTGTAACTTCGCTTTTCTAAACTGTAGTCAGCCAAAGGCTGATAAATCTGCGACTACGTTTCACGCCGCTTCCAGATAGCAAATTTACTTCGAGCCTTGCAAAAACAAAACAGACAGCCAATGTTATTGCTGTCTGTATTGTATAATATCCAAGTGGTTGGTAAGATCAGTCTTTTATGCAACGAACGCTGAAGCCCTGATTTACCGAAGTGACCCATTTACTGAAGCTGGCGTTTTCGTTGCTTAATTTATAACAAATGGCATTGCTCCCATCTTTGTCAGATACCCAAATATAGTTATTAACATTCAAAGCATAGAAACCAACAGTGGGATGCCTGTGTCCGCTTCCTACCGCGGTGAAACCATAATCATCAGTTGCACCGGTATTTGGGGTTTGCCAGTGTGAAGTACCTTTTTCTTTTAGTTTTCCTCCAGCAACACTTTCACCGCCAAGGAAATTGATAAGCACAAGTAATTCCGCTTCTGTGGGAACATGCCACCCCTCAGGAGCAAAGTTGCCTGAACTAATGGCGAAATGGTTATATAAGACACCATAGACCGGTTTATTGGTATTGTCGTTGTTGTAATAGCAAAAACCAGGTGTGTCTAATTCACCCCAATCTGAATTATCGGTAATGTTGGGTATGGCACTACCATTATTAAGTGTAGTAGTTCTCAGATTTTCGGCCATCCATACCTGGGTGCCAATTTTAACTGTTTTATAAACATTACCATCGTTGTCTTTACAAACAGGTGTATCATCATCATCTTTTTTACATGAACTTGTCAGTATCAGCAAAGACAACAAACACAATGAACTTAATCGCAGTAGTTTCATATTAAAAGGGTTTTGTTAGTAATGGCATTAAAATTAGTAAATCTGTTCAAAGTTCATTGCGAAAATCCGGAAAAATAATTTGTGGTTTTGGAAATATAAGCGAAGTTTAGCTTCCATGCTTTCATTGCCCTCGCTAAGCGAAGTTTTTAACTTCGCTTTTCCAAACTGTATTCTGCGACTACGTTTCACATCCTTATCTGAACCGTAAAACTGCACCGGTCGCTTCCCTTGAGTATGGATTCATCCAACGTAACTTCCACTGTTTTCCCGGTGACCACGGTAAACATCTCCTTCATATAACCCTGGGAACAATTGCAAAAGCTAGGAGAGATGTTTTTATCTCCAGCAAAGGCGCAAACGCACTTCTCCTGTTTTTTACCCAGCAGTGAAATGGTTTGATTTTCTTTATTATATGTCGCTTTTTCAATGAACTGCCCTTCCAGATCCTTCAGTAAGGTTTCGATATTCCCCGCAAATTTCTTGTAGTTTTCTTTGTTCTGATTGGCGCAGAAACGGCCCATTTCCTCAAGCATCGTCACTTGAGTAGCTTCATTCATGTGGGTGTTCATAAAGTCGACAAGGTGGGCGAATCGCTTTTGCATAAAGCCAACTCGCCAGTCCTCTTCATTATCGGCAATAGCAGCATGAACAGGTTGACCGGACAGCATGGCCATTCCGGCACATCCGCACATTGCACAGGTTTTAAACAGAAATTCTTTTCGTTCCATGGTATTGGGTATTGTTTTTTTTATTGACCTGTCTGAAGAAAAATACCCTATTTTTTCGGAATGCGAAGTTTTCTGCTGCCAAGAGGCTGTGTAAAAAGTCTGATCAAGCGTATACGTCAATATATGTCAACATGGCCATTTATTCTTCAAGGGCCTTTTTTAGTCGCACCAGGTTACCATGAAATACTCTTTCTAATATCGGATCCTGAATATACCGGGGGAACATGGGAGGGGTGGCTGAACTCATGGTCATACTGATTAAGGTTGATTGTTCTCCGCGCTTTACCAGGGACCATTTAGCCTGGTAATCGGTTAGCCGGGTAATGCCTTTCTTAAGAGGAATATGACTGTCCTTACAGGAAATAATCAAGGTGGCAGTTCCCTTTGCAGGATCGGTATTAAGCTGGTAAAGTGACACCAGATCGCGATTGCTGAAGGGCCAGGGAATATCGAACAAGGTATAGTTTACCCATTTGGTTGGACTTACATATTCAAGATTATGATGCTCTTCTACGTTGGCCATCCATTTTTTGATGGATTCTGATTCGGAAATCATTTGAATCGCTTCCTGTAGTGTGCATGCGGCCATTACATCCCCTTTGCGTTCACGGTATTCAGTGCCGTCATCCTTTGTTACCCAACGGAAGTAGGTTAGGACACCCTGATCGTTTTTCACCATTATCCAGGTTCCCGCTGGTTCTGAATTTCCAGTAAAATAATCCTTTGTATGTGGATTCCCGGAAGTGAATGCAAGAAGCATTGCAAAAGAAAAACCAAGTAATTTCAAAATCATCAGGTATTGTTAGAATTGATCGATAAGCATTCCGGTTTTAATCTTACTGGGTTATAAGCTTTAATATGGAAATAATAAAGTAACAATTCTTTTACGAAAAATATTGCAAAGAGATTCCTTATTTTGCTAGCAATTTCTGAAGTCCTACAATTCGGCTAAGGCTGTGCCTAAGTCGAACATATATTTACAGGCTTTGCCTGTTTAAGATACAGTATTCCATTTACCGTCAATTCTAATCACATCAATCACACCATCAAGACCTGCGTAATTTCTTGCGCATCAACCCAGCCAACAATTTGAAAAGTTAAATAAAACAACGCATCACCTTCTATTTTATAGCCTGTTGACATGATAACTAGTTTACTGATAAACAAACACAACTATTTTTGTCAGGCAACAAGCCTGAAAGAATAGATTCGACTTAGGCGCAGCATTAGCCGAATATCTTTGCAACCTTAGGCGAACGGGGCTTAGTTGCAAACTAATCCTGGCGGTATGAAACATAGTCACAGACTACCTTTTAGAAAGAGCGAAGTCACTGACTTCGCTTAGCTCTTCTTGGGTCTTGGTTCTTGAATCTTGAATCTTGGATCCTAGATCTACTCCAAACAATGCACCACCAGTCCGCTGCGAAGCTTGGGCTCGAACCACGTGGTTTTGGGAGGCATGATGTTGCCCGTATCGGCTATTCGGATCAGCTGATCCATGGATACCGGGTACAGCGCGAAGGCTACTGCCATCTCTCTGCTATCGACACGCTTTTTCAGTTCACCCAGGCCCCTGATTCCACCAACAAAATCAATTCGTTTGGAATTCCGGAGGTCTTTGATCGCCAGCAGGGGTTCGAGCAGGTGTTCTGAAAGAACAGTCACGTCCAGGCAGCCTATCGGATCGTTGTCGTTGTAAGTGCCATTTTTGGCTTCAAGTGCATACCAGTTGCCTTCGAGATACATGGAAAATTCATGAGAGCGTGAAGGTTTATATTCATGCGGTCCTTTGGGAATGACCATAAATGATTCTTCCAGGCTTTGCAAAAACATCTCGGGAGTTTTGCCATTCAGATCGGTAACCACCCGGTTGTAATCGATAATCGACAATTGGCTGGCAGGAAAATGAACCGCCAAAAAGAAATTATACTCTTCATCTCCCTTGTGACCGGGATTATTCAGCTTTCTTTCTTCTCCCACATGAGCAGCCGCAGCTGTCCTATGGTGACCATCGGCTATATAGGTATAGGGTACTTCGTTTCTGAAGATCGATTCGATACGACTTACCGTATGTGAATCGCTGATGATCCACAACTGGTGGTGTATGCCATCGGCTGTAGTGAAATCATATTCCGATTTGCCCTGGATGATGTGATCCACTAATCGGTTGATCTCTTCATGATCGGGATAAGCGAAAAATACAGGCTCGGAATTGAAATTGGTGACTTTGATGTGGGTTTTGCGGTCAACTTCTTTTTCAACCCTGGTGAGTTCGTGCTTGCGGATTACATTGTTCAGATAATCGGCAACCGAGGCACAGGCCACCAGTCCGTATTGGGTTCTTCCCCACATGGTTTGGGCATAAATATAAAAGCAGGGATTTTTATCCTGGATGAAGATGCCCTTGTCAATTAAATTGTGCAGATTCTGTTTTGCTTTTTCATAAATAGCAGGGGCATAATGATCCGCGTCGGCGGGAAAATCAATTTCCGATTTGATCACATGGTAAAAAGAGTGGGGATTTCCCTTGGCTTCTGCTGCGGCTTCTTCGGATGACAATACATCGTAAGGACGACATGCAATTTTATCCGCTAATTCCTTTTTCGGGCGATAACCCCTGAATGCTTTTATTATGGCCATTTTATTATAATATGTATTCTCATTTG
>CAYVBH010000082.1:0-13767 GCA_964449015.1 uncultured Bacteroidales bacterium | reverse complement strand
CCAAGTGGTCGGTTATTGAAGCCGGACTCAAATGTGTTCAGGGAAAATCCATTGTCAACTCATTGAGCCTGAAAGAAGGAGAAGCTGCATTTGTTGAACAGGCCACGCGGGTAAAGCATTATGGCGCTGCCATGGTGGTAATGGCATTTGATGAAAAGGGACAGGCCGACACCTTTGAAAGACGCATTGAAGTTTGCAAAAGGGCTTATGATATACTGATCAGCCGGGTTGGCTTCGCGCCCGAAAACATCATCTTCGACCCGAATGTACTGGCGATTGGGACCGGCATTGAAGAGCACAATAATTACGCTGTAGATTTCATCAAAACCATTGTATGGATCAAGGAAAATCTTCCTTATGCCAAGATAAGCGGGGGGATCAGCAATCTTTCTTTTGCCTTCAGAGGAAACAACACCATACGTGAAGCCTTTCATTCGGTGTTTTTGTACCATGCCATCAAAGCCGGGCTCGACATGGGAATTGTTAATCCCGGTATGCTTGCCCTTTATGATGATCTGCCTCCGGATATGCTTGAGATGGTAGAAGACGTTGTTCTAAACAGGCGCGCCGATGCTACCGAAAGGCTTATTTCCTTTGCAGACAGTATCAAACAACAGGACAAACGAGAAGAAAAAACTGATGAATGGAGAAGCGGCGCTGTGGAGGAAAGAATCAGCCATGCATTGATAAAGGGGATTGTCGATTATATTGAGCAGGATGTACTGGAAGCCCGGTCAAGTTATCCCGGTTCATTACAGATTATTGAAGGTCCGTTGATGAACGGTATGTCAAAAGTGGGTGATTTGTTTGGCGAGGGCAAAATGTTTCTTCCCCAGGTGGTTAAGAGTGCCCGGGTAATGAAAAAAGCAGTTGCCGCATTACAGCCCTATATTGAGGAGGAAAAGAAGAAAGACACATCGGCAGGTAACAGTGGATCAGGGAAAGTGTTGCTCGCTACTGTAAAGGGAGATGTGCATGATATAGGTAAAAATATTGTCAGCGTGGTATTAAGTTGCAACAATTACGAGGTAATTGATCTGGGTGTAATGGTTCCTACAGAAAAAATTATTGAAACAGCAATTGCCCGTGATGTGGATATTATTGGCCTCAGCGGTTTGATAACTCCTTCGCTTGAAATAATGTCGGATGCGGCTAAAAAACTTGAGCATGCCGGATTGAAAAAGCCTTTACTTATTGGAGGTGCTACAACATCGAAGATACACACCGCAGTTAAAATAACACCACATTATCATGCCCCTGTCATTCATGTTAAGGATGCATCCAAAAGTGTGGGTGTCGTCAGCAACCTCTTGTCATCGTCATTGCGGAATGACTTTGTTGACCATGTAAATAAAGAATATGAAGAACTGAAGAATAACTATTTGCAAGCTAAAGAAAAGACCGCATACGTCACATTGCAGGAAGCTCGTAGAAATAAATTGAATATCAACTGGAAGGATGAGAAATTAGCTGAACCCCGGTTTACAGGAATAAAAATCCTTTCAGACTATCCTCTCGAGGAGATCAGGGAGTACATCAGTTGGGTTTTCTTTTTTGTGGTGTGGCAGCTGCGTGGCAAGTATCCGGATATATTAAAAGATCCGAAGTTTGGTGAAGAAGCAAGAAAATTGTTTGCCGATGCCAATGAGTTACTTGACAGGGTGATCAGTAATAAATTACTTACAGCGAATGGTGTAATAGGAATTTTTCCTGCGAATTCAGTGGGCGACGATATCGAAATTTACAACGATACCAAACGTTCCAAATTGATTGCCAGGTTTTGTAACCTGAGAAACCAGGAAGCAAAACAGGATGGTTTGCCGAACCTGTGTCTGTCTGATTTTATTGCGCCACTATCATCGGGTAAAATTGACTATTTGGGAGCCTTTGCTGTTACTGCAGGACTGGGAATTGATAAACTTCTAGATGAGTTTATAAGAAATCATGATGATTACCAGGGAATCATGATCAAGGCACTGGCAGACCGACTGGCTGAAGCATTCACGGAACTGATTCACCTGAAAATAAGGAAGGACATTTGGGGATATGCACCTAATGAATCGCTATCGCTGGATGAAATGTTGCTTGAAAAATACATGGGTATCCGTCCTGCACACGGATATCCGGCATGCCCTGATCACTCTGAGAAAGACATACTGTTCAGGCTGCTTCAGGCTGAAAAGAATACCGGAATCAGTCTGACTGAAAGCTTTTCAATGGTACCGGCCGCTTCAGTCAGCGGGTTGATATTTGCTAATCCGCAATCGCGTTACTTTTATGTGGGAAATATTTCGCCCGATCAAGTGCAGGATTATGCTTTGAGAAAAGAAATGCCGGTTGAGGCCATTGAATCACTCCTGGCTTCTAACCTGAATTACAAATAAGCTATTAAACATGAAAATAACCGACATCTTTGCTGTTTCGGAACGTACTTTTTCGTTTGAATTTTTTCCGCCAAAGGATGAAATATCGGCAGTGGATTTTGGAATTAATGTAGGCCAGTTGCTCAAGCTTGATCCTTCTTTTGTTTCAGTCACATATGGAGCCGGTGGTTCTACACAGGAAAAAACCTTCAACCTGGTGGATTACCTGTACAACAAAATCGGGTTGAACACCATGGCCCATTATACCTGTGTAGGGTCAACGCGTGACCGGGTTGACAACGATCTGAGACACTTGCATCAGATTGGCATTGAAAATGTCATGCTGTTGAGAGGTGATCCGCCTAAAGGAAATGAGAAATTTGTACCAGTTGAAAACGGATTTCATTTTGCCAATGAGCTGATCAGTTTTGTGAAAGCTCATGAACATGATTTTTCGATCGGAGCAGCGGCAAATCCTGAAAAACATCCCGAAGCACCTGATATGGATAATTATATGGAAAAACTGAAAAATAAGTGTGATTCTGGTGCTGATTTTCTGATTACCCAATTGTTTTTTGACAACAACGCCTACTATGAATTTGTAAACAGGGCAAGAAAAGTGGGAATTACCTGCAGGATCATACCGGGGATCATCCCCATTACCAGTTTCAAACAGATCAAAAGGTTTGTGGATATGGCGTCTACATTGTTTCCACAGGATTTGCGTGAAAAACTGGAAATGTACCAGGATGATGCTGAGAAATCATACCAGATTGGTGTAAATCATGCCATCAAGCAGTGCATAGACTTGTTGGAGCACGGAGCCCCTGGAATTCATTTCTATACACTGAATAAATCCAGGGCAGCCGTGGATGTATTTGAGTCATTACCCAGAACAGTCAGGTAATCGTTAATTATTAGTTAACGATGATTATGATTTGCAAAGAAATTTGTAAAATTATACTTCTTTTGACCCTGATGTTTAACCTAATCATTTCAAAATGACACAACAGAAGAATACACAGGCCGTTGGAATGGCCTTTATGGGGATGATTTTCTTCATCTTCGGTTTTGTAACCACCTTCAACATTACCCTGGCCGAAAAATTCAAAGCTGTTTTTGATCTTACGAACCGGGAAGCCCAGTTGGTAAACGGAGCTTTTTTCTTCACATACTTCCTGTTATCTTTTGCCAGCGGAAGCATCATCAAAAAGATCGGATATAAGTCAGGTGTTATTCTGGGTCTCGTGTTGGTTGCCATTGGCAGTTTCCTGTTCTTCCCGGCTGCTAAGGTTCCGTCATTTCCTTTCTTTCTGTTTGCCATTTTTGTTATGGCCAGCGGTGTTGTATTTTTGCAGGTGGCAGCAAATCCCTATGTTACAGCGCTAGGTCCCTCGGAAACGGCATCCGGAAGATTAAATCTCACACAGGCATTGAACTCCATAGCCACCACTCTGGCTCCTATTATTGCCAGTGTTTTTGTGTTCAAAACGGTTACCGAAAGCGCACTTGACTCTGCCCTGACACCTGCACAGACTGCAGCACAATCGGTTCCAGTGCCCTTTATCATCATTGGCATCCTGGTACTTATTATTGCTGTTGTTATTTATATGCTAAAACTCCCTGTAATTTCTACAACCGGAGAACAGAAAAAAAGTGTGTGGAAATACCCCCATGTGATTCTGGGTGCTTTCGGAATATTTTTCTATGTAGGCGCCGAAGTGGGAAGTGTTGCATTTATTCAACGTTACGTTCAGGAAGCCGATCCGAATATAACCGGAACCATGGCTGCTAAAATGATTGCCCTATACTGGGGTGGTGCCATGATTGGCCGTTTCTATGCATCCTTTATGCTTTCGAATGTTGAGAAAAACAAGAAATACATTTATTCATTGCTGGTACTCATCCTGGCTTTTGTAGTTGGCTGGTATGTAAGAGACAATGTTACTGATGGACTGATATTTGTTGGAATTGCATTTGTCAATTACCTGGCTATGCAGCTTGGTAGCGGCAAGGCCAACAAAACACTGGCAGTATTTGCCGTTGTAGCAGCCCTGCTGGCACTGGCCACCATGTTGGTACCATCAAACCTGATCCTGTGGGTAGGTTGTTCAATCGGATTCTTCAACTCTGTCATGTTCCCCAATATTTTCGCACTGGGTGTAGACGGTTTGGACAAGGGTGAATTGAGTACAGCTTCCGGTATTATCAACACCCTGATTGTGGGTGGTGCCATTGTACCTGTTTTGATGGGTGCGGTTGCCGACAACTTTGGAGTTAAGTTCGCCTTTATCCTGCCTATTATTTGTTACGCCTATATTGCATTCTTTGCACTGGTGGGCTGCAGGCATAAATAGCCTTACCAATACTTTGATATAACGAAAAAAGGGTGTCTCTTCCATAAGACACCCTTTTTTATGCTGATTACCAGACGTACTTTAGAATTTGTATCCAAAGGAAATACTGATTGCCCTGTTCTGCATTTTATACCCATTTTCAGTATCAGGAGCAATATTGGCCAGACCTAACGAATAATAGGCTCCAACAGTGAAACCCTTTACTTCGGCCCCAATTCCAAATTTCGCACCATAATCCAGTCTTTTGGCATCGGCATCTTCTCCATCACCCCATTCAATGTCCTGGGAATCCTTCTCGCCTTCATATTTAATTACGGACTGTCCGGTTATTCCAAATCCAACATAGGGACCAACAGCACCAAATACTTTCGCCGGGCCGAAGGAAGGACCTACCTTAACAAGAACAGGAACATCTGCAAAAAGCATATTGAAACGGATATAATTGTCTCCATTAGAAATTTGGGTTCCCCGTGAATCAACAAGAGCTCCTAATTCCACTGCAATCAGGTCACCTATTCCCATTTCCAGTGTAAGTCCGCCATTGAATCCAAGTTTGTTCTCATACTCCATTAAATCGGCATAATCATGGTCATCGTCTTTTTCTACCAGCGTGGTCAAATTAATTCCACCCTGAATTCCAAATTTCTGTGCAAAGGTTTGTGAGCTTAAAATGACGAGCAAAAAGACAAAAAGCACTTTACTTAGATTTTTCATTGGTGTTAGAGTGTGTTAATGCCTACTCTTTGGTTTTCGGCTTCCCCGCCAACGGATTTATATAAATCATACGGCAGGGATTAAACGCCAAGTGCTCCGTCAAGGTTACATATTAATAGCAATAATCTATATCATATTGGCTTCCCAAATGACATATGCACTGAGAGCAAACTTAGCAAAGCGGGAGAGCGAGATAATAATGTATTTGCGAACAGGATAATGTACCGAACCCACCAGCATGGCAACACCTGAAAAGGGAATGGGTGTAAGGGCAGCAACCAGGATTAGGTATAAACCATATTCCTGAAGCAATAATTCGGTCTTTTGAAGATAACGTTCATGCAGGTACCTGTATAGGCGTGTATTGTGAAGATACCTGCCGAAAAAATAGGCCGTTACTCCGGCTATATAAGAAATAATTGTCAGTAGCAAGGCATACATTATATAAACACGCAGATCACCACTGCGGAGCGACCAGATCAGAAAAACCTCAGGTGGAATGATTCCAATGATCAGCTCAGACAGGGAAAAGATGAACAGGATCAGGCCGGTATTTTCAAATATGGGTTCAAACCGAAGAAGCAAGTCCCTGTCGATTTGGTGCTTGCTGAAAACGAAAAGGGCAACAATAACCGCAAGCCACAATAGTCCTTTGGCCAGGTTACGCAAGAAAAAAGCAGATCTTTTCTCCTGCTGCTCCATCAGTGCAATTTAATGCCAAGCATGTGTACAAATTCCTCACGGGTCCGGTTGTCTTTCAAAAAGCAGCCGGTAAAGGCCGAAGTAGTTGTAACCGAATTCTGCTTTTGTACGCCACGCATAACCATGCATAAGTGCTTTGCCTCAATAACCACAGCTACCCCAAGTGGATTCAGTGTTTCCTGGATGCAATCGCGGATTTGCATGGTGAGTCGCTCCTGTACCTGGAGCCTGCGGGAATAAGCTTCAACAACCCTGGCAATTTTACTGAGACCGGTGATATAACCATTGGGTATGTATGCAACATGGGCTTTACCAAAAAATGGGACCATGTGATGCTCACAGAGTGAATAAAGTTCAATGTCTTTTACAATAACCATCTGCTTATAATCCTCATGAAATTTAGAGGCACCCAGAATCTCCTCAGGTTTGATGAAATAACCGTGCGTAAAAAACTGCATGGCTTTGGCAACCCTTTCCGGCGTATCCAGAAGGCCTTCGCGACAAGGATCTTCGCCCAGGTTCATCAGGATCTTTCTGTACAATGATGCGAGCGATTTTGTTTTGCGACCGTTGAATTTATCAATTCGCTCAAATCCGGCTTCAACTATGCCTTCGATAACAGGTTTTTTTTCTTCCATGAAATATTCTGATTAAAACGTACCCATTCCGAACTAATCACGTATGACTTCTTAAAATGTCTTATATTTAAAGTGTCGTAGCTGTTTACAAAATTAAAAACTTTTTGTAATGCTGCCAGAAAATTCGATCATGCCATGAAAATTCTTATTGTGGCTTCATCCAACAGTGAAGTCAAATTGCTCAAAGATAAACTGACTTTTGTTGCCAAGGTATTTAGCAACATGCACAATTACAAACTTGGGAACCTCGATATTGATATTCTTATTCCGGGGTACGGAAGTACTTTCATGGCTTACCACCTGACCCGGGCTCTGAATACCTATAGTTACGACCTGGCCATTAACATGGGCATTGCCGGGAGTTTTGACTACTTCCTTGAATTGGGTTTTGTGGTGAATGTGGTTCAGGACCAGTTTGCCGACCTGGGTTTCGAAGAAAAGGACTCGTTTTTCACGCTGGGAGAGAAAGAATTGCTCGATCAGGATTCATTCCCTTTCACCGGTGAGATCCTGAGAAGTCTGGGCAGTTTCGAAATTGATGTGGTGGAATCTCTGATCCCGGTTAAGGCAATCACTGTGAATACGCTTCATGGAAAGCAGGAAACCATTCAAAAAGTGAAAAGCCGGTTTAAATGTGAAATCGAAACCATGGCCGGTGCCGCTTTTTTCTATTCCTGTTTGATGGAAAAAATACCATTCCTGCAAATCAGATCCATCTCGTATTTTGTTGAATTGCGCAAGGTCGACAATTGGCACCACCCGTTGGCATTGAGTAACCTTACAGCCACAATCCTCGAAATTCTGGAGGAATTGCGCCTTGACAAATAGAAGTTTGTTAAATTTCACTGAAATTACCTTTCTTTGTATCTGATATTATTTAGGATACTATGATCGTAATTAGCGGCGCAGCAGGTTTTATTGGGAGCAACTTAGCGGGCTTCATGAATATTAACGGAGTCACGGATCTGGTTCTGGTGGATGATTTCACTAATGAGCAAAAGAACAGGAATCTTACTGGTAAAGCATATCGTGCCCAGCTTGACCGCGATCATTTTGAAGATTGGTTTCATAAGAACCATACGGATATTGAATTTGTAATTCACCTGGGTGCCAGAACCAATACAGCTGAATTTGACAAATCTATCTTTGACAAGCTGAACCTGGGATATTCCAAGATGGTATGGCAGGCCTGTTCAAAATATAACCTGCCTCTGATTTATGCTTCCTCTGCCGCTACCTATGGCAACGGAGAACTAGGATACAACGACGATCATGAGGTAGTAAACAGGCTGGTTCCCTTGAATCCTTATGGGGAATCCAAAAACGACTTCGACAAATGGGTCCTTTCACAATCAGATGAACCGCCATTCTGGGCCGGGCTTAAATTTTTCAATGTATACGGTCCCAATGAATATCATAAAGGACGTATGGCCTCGGTCATTTTTCATGCATATAACCAGATCAAACAGACAGGCCGGATGAAGTTATTCCGGTCACACAAACCCGGCATCCCTGATGGTGGCCAGAGTCGTGATTTTGTTTATGTGAAAGACCTGGTAAACGTGATTTACTGGTTATACGGAAACCAACCTGCTTCCGGGATCTATAACCTGGGTACCGGTAAGGCACGTACTTTTCTGGATCTCACCAGGGCAACCTTTCATGCCATGGATCTTGAGCCAGCCATTGATTTCATTGATACTCCGATTGACATCAGGGACAAGTACCAATATTTTACAGAAGCCCGGATGGAGAAACTCATCAGGGCAGGATATCGCAAGCCATTTACAACACTCGAAGAGGGTGTGAATGATTATGTGAGAAAATATCTGGTAACTGGAGAAATGATCTGAGCATGATTCTCTGAATCGCTGAACCGGGTTTCAGATTTTCAGAAAAGTCGGCGATTAACAATTTCATGAGCAGATCAAACCAAAGTGTCCTGAGGTTGTTATCATATTAAACTGACCTGAATGCTGATGGACAAGTTCTCGTTTATAGGTAACAGTGAATCTGAGGCAATTGAAAGCCTTTATCAGCTCTATATTGAAAATCCCGATGCACTTGAAGAAAGTTGGAAAACCTTCTTTGCAGGTTTTGAATTTGCCTTGAAGTTCAGAAATAACAGAACTGAGGCAAATGAACAACTCGACAAAGAGTTCAGGGTCCTCAATTATATTGATGCATTCCGCAAAAGGGGACATCTTTTCACTCAAACCAACCCGGTCAGGACACGAAGGAAGTACACACCCACCCTTGATCCTGATAATTACAACCTTTCAGAATCTGATCTCGACACGGTGTTTCATGCAGGAACAGAAATAGGTATCGGGAATACTTCGCTCCGGGAAATCATCGGGCACCTCAAGGCAACTTATTGCCAGTCGGTTGGTGCTGAATACATGTATATCAGGGCGCCTGAAAAAATTAAATGGCTACAAAACAGAATTGAAGGGAGCAGAAACCACACTGATTTTGATACTGCAACAAAACTTGACATTTTCGGTCATTTGAAGAAGGCGGCAGGGTTTGAAAACTTTATCCACAAGCGGTTTGTGGGTCACAAGCGATTTTCGCTTGAAGGTTCTGAAACCCTGATTCCTGCATTGCACTACCTGATAACAAAAGGTGCCTCCATGGGTGTACAGGAATACTTTTTCAGCATGGCCCACAGGGGACGACTCAATGTGCTGGCCAATATCATTGAGAAACCCTTTGAAAATATATTCCAGGAATTCAGCGCGGAACAATATGAGGAAAAAATCGCACTGGGAGATGTTAAATACCATTTAGGATACTGCAATACGCTGACACTTCCCGGCGACAAAACGGTAGAGGTTCACCTGGTTCCGAACCCATCACATCTTGAATCTGCTTCACCTGTTATTGAAGGTATAGCACGTGGCATTGCTGAAAATACTTACCAGGGAGACTTTTCAAAGATACTACCGGTTATTATTCATGGTGATGCAGCAATTGCAGGACAGGGGGTTGTTTACGAGGTTGTACAGATGTCGGCATTGCCCGGTTATAAAACCGGCGGCACCATTCATATAGTTGTCAACAACCAGGTAGGATTCACCACCAATTACCTTGATGGAAGATCAAGTACTTATTGTACCGATGTGGCCAAGGTAACCAAAGCCCCGGTTTTTCATGTAAACGGCGACGATGCGGAAGCCCTGGTTCACACAATGCTGATGGCCATGGAATACAGGCAGGCTTTCTCATCAGATGTTTTTATTGATATTCTGTCATACCGTAAGTACGGTCACAACGAAACAGATGAACCCCGGTACTCCCAACCCACACTTTATAAGGCCATAGCCAATCATCCCAACCCTCGCGACATATACGCCGGCAAACTGGTGGAAGAAGGAATTCTTACCCATGAGGAAATCAAAAATCAGATCCATGATTTCAATTCCTTCCTCGAAGAAAAACTGAAAATTTCTACAGGAATGGGTAAGGTATATATCCAACGATTCCTCAACAACCGTTGGAAGCAGTTCAAGCACGCGAGGAAAGAAGATTTCGACAAGTACTGGGATCATGATATTTCGGTTGAGCTGATTCAGCATATCGGAAGAAAGATCAACTACCTGCCTGCTGACCTGCAGTTCATCGACAAAACCCGAAAATTGGTTGAGGAACGAACCAAGATGCTGGAAAATGGTAAAGTTGACTGGGCACTGGCCGAATTACTTGCATACGGAAGTCTTGTTTACAAAGGTCATCCGGTGAGGCTGAGCGGTCAGGATACTGTCAGAGGCACTTTTGCCCACCGTCATGCAGCCCATGTAATTGAAGACACCGACCTGGTTTATGTTCCGCTAAAACACATCGACCCAAACCAGGCTTCATTTTCAGTATACAATTCACCGCTGAATGAATTCGGGGTAATGGGGTTTGAATACGGGTATGCCCTGGCAAATCCGAACGGACTAACCATTTGGGAGGCCCAGTTTGGCGATTTTGCGAATGTTGCCCAGGTGATTATTGATCAATACATCAGCTCAGCTGAAGAAAAATGGGGGTTGATGAATGGGCTGGTCTTGTTTCTGCCTCATGGATTTGAAGGCCAGGGACCGGAACATTCGAGCGCTCGGATAGAAAGGATTTTATTGCTGGCAGCCAGGAATAACATGCAAATAGTTAATCCAACTACTCCGGCAAACCTGTTTCACCTGTTACAGATAAGTATCAACCGGAATTTCAGAGTACCTTTGATTGTATTCATGCCCAAAAGTTTGTTGCGGCATCCGGCCTGTATTTCTACGGTTGCTGAATTGGCAAACAGCAGATTTCAGGAGGTTATTGATGATCCGGATGTAGATGTCGGTGAAGTCAGAAGGCTGGTGTTTTGCTCGGGAAAAATATACTATGACCTGCTGGCTCGGAAAACAACTTATGAAGCAAAGGATATTGCCCTGGTGAGAATTGAACAGCTTCACCCCTTCCCTGCTTCCCAAATCGACCAAATTCTGAAAATGTATTCCAACGCCCTGATTACATTATGGGTTCAGGAAGAACCGGGCAATATGGGACCCTGGCGGCATATCCGGCATGAGTTTGGTGACAGGCAGATCATCCCAATATGCAGGCAGCCGAGCGGGAGTCCGGCAACCGGACTGTTAAAAGTGCATCAGATCAGCCAGGAAGAGATCATATCAAAAGTATTCCGCAAGTGCGAGTGTGTCCTGAAGCGCAAGTATTGCGGATTGCAATGCGCTGTGGGTAGCAGGCGTGAAGAGATACTGAAAAGCTACAGCTATTTCCCTGAAAAAACTTAATGCTGTTAAACAGCTATGATCATTGAGATAAAAATACCTGCGGCGGGTGAATCTATTACCGAAGTTGCCATTGGAAATTGGCTCATTGAAGATGGTGCTTTTGTTGAGAAAGACCAGGAAATTGCTGAAGTGGAAACCGATAAGGTAACACTCTCGTTGATTGCCCCTGAACCGGGGAAAGTTCTCATACGAATACGTGCCGGTGAAAAAGCCCGGATTGGTGATGTTGCCTGCATCCTGGATACAGATCAGACTGTTTCATCAATGCCGTTATCTGCAAAGGCCACGGAAAGACCTCAATTAACCCGGGAAGTACCGGGTGAACATCAGAAAAAAGACACCCAGGAAAAGCAGCAAAAACATGATCAGGTTAAGGCAACTCCGCTTGCCAGAAGCATGATGAACGCCCACCACCTGTCAGTCGATGACATCATTAGCGGATTACGGAAAATATCACGAAGCGATGTGGAACTGGTTGTCAAAGCACCGGTACCTGAAAAAACAGGTATACCGTCTGAAGTCGTCAGGGGCAGACAAACAGAACGGATTCCGATGTCACCGTTACGCCGGAAAATCAGCAAAAGACTTGTTGCCGTAAAAAACGAAACAGCCATGCTTACCACCTTCAATGAAGTGGACATGACAGCTGTGATGGAACTTCGACAGAAATACCAGGCTCTTTTTCAGGAAAAGCACGGCATCAAACTGGGCCTGATGTCCTTTTTTATCAAAGCTGCCACAGAGGCATTGAAGATTTATCCGGGAGTGGGTTCGTTTATCGACGGGGACGACATCATCATTCCGCACTTCACGGATATTGCAGTGGCGGTGCAAACAGAAAAGGGACTGATGGTGCCTGTAATCAAAGATACGCAAGCACTGAACCTGGCTGAAATTGAAATCTCACTCGCCGGGCTGGCAGATAAAGCCAGAAAATCAAAGCTTTCAATAGAAGAAATGACCGGTGGAACATTCACTATCACCAACGGCGGTGTTTTCGGGTCCATGTTGTCAACCCCAATTCTTAATCCTCCGCAATCAGCCATTCTGGGGATGCATAATATTGTGGAGCGGCCTGTAGCCGTTAATGGAAAAGTCGAGATCAGGCCTGTCATGTATGTTGCCCTATCCTACGATCATCGGGTAATTGACGGACGGGATTCTGTGGGTTTCCTTATCAAAATCAAGGAGTTGATCGAATCGCCGGCCGAAATGGGGTCTGATGCTTCAGATCCGTTCAAAGTTATACTTGGACTTTGAGATTACGTAATTAGCTGTTTTGGCCTTCTTTAAAAAGAGCAGTTTTTGCCTAAGGCCAAGATTTGTCGTAAATTTACCCTGTAGCTTAATCAAACCATTATGAAACCCAAGACACCGCTTTATCTGGCAACACTATTGGCATTGTATTTCCTGGCAATCAGCTGCCAAAATGACCATGATGAGCGCATTGAGCATGAGCATCTGCAGGACTATAGAAAATCAATGTTTTATAGTAAAAACAGTATTAAGCTCACATTGTCGCCCTACCTGCTTGAATATCCGGAACTCGCTGATGTGATTAACAAGGTTAAATACGACGTACAACTCTATAAAGTGAGTTATAAGACAACATGTTATGACAGTTCAGTAATTGCTTCGGGTTTATTTTGCCTTCCGGTCAAAGCAGGAAAGTTTCCAGTGATCAGTTTTCAGAATGGCACCAACACCAGTCATGATAAAGCCCCTTCTGTAGATTTGCTGAACAAAAATTATGCGATGATTGAGGTTATGGCAAGTTTGGGCTATGTTGTGCTTATTACCGACTACATCGGCTTTGGGAATACTTCCGATATGGTTCATCCGTATTATCACCGGCAACCTACTGACCAGGCTGTGAGTGATCTGATCCGTGCATTCAATGAATTAAAGTCTGAGAACAGTTCGCTGGCATCAGGTAACGATACGCTTTACATGATGGGATACTCTCAGGGCGGCTGGGCCACCTTATCAGCCTTCAGGGAAATTGAGAATGATTATTCTGATATGTACATTTCAGCAGTCTCATGCGGAGCCGGGGCATATGATCTTCCGGCCATGTCGGAATACGTGATGGGCCTTGAAAGTTTTCCCGGGCCACTATATCTGCCCTACTTCATTTATTCTCATCAGGTTTACGGAAACATCCATGATCCGCTCACCAAGTTCTTCAACAATGAATATG
>CAYVBH010000081.1:0-13810 GCA_964449015.1 uncultured Bacteroidales bacterium | reverse complement strand
AAGACGGGATTTACGATGTTGCATACCTCGACGGACTGCAAGCGCATGATGAAACGCCTTTTTTCAGGCACATACGCTTTGAAAAACCCCTGAAGGTTGAAATTGACGGCAGAACCAATAAGGCGGTGGTTTACAAGCCTGCACCCTGATTTCTCGCAAACCTGCCTGCCGGCAGGCAGGTTTATTTGAAGAATTTCTCGCAGATTGCGCAGATTTATTTGGGAAATCCTCGCAGATTGCGCAGATTAGAGTGGGATTAGGGGAGTTGGGTGTGAAGGAAAATCTTCAAGTTTCTGATTAATCTGCGAAAATCTGCTCAATCTGCGTAAATCAGCGAGAAAATCTTTGTCCCAATTCTCAATGAAATACCAGCAGTGGAATACCGGTGTGGTAAAACAACTTCTTGGTTATGTTGGGTTTGAAAAGCTTATCCACAATACTTTGACGCCGTGCGGTAAGTGAAAGGATATTGATGCCCTTGTCCTTTATCAGCTGATCCAGATCGTCCAGCAGGCTCTTCTGGCTGATGAAACTGTATGAAACCTGAGTTTTGCCATACGCTTTGTTGAAATAGGACATCAGGCCTTCCATTTTAACCTTATCCCAGGCCTTGGGATCGTCACCAATGTGTACGCACTGAATATCCAGTCCCAAATGATCCGTGAAACTCATCAGGCTTTTGATTGTGGCAAAGTCCGATTCATCAAAATCGGTTACATAAAGCAGGTTTTTGATGTTTTCCTCGCCAATGAAGGTATATTTCTCAGGAATGGCAAGCAACGGAAATTTAATGCGGTTGATCACTGCCGCTGTAACGCTGCCCATAATTGATCCCATGCCTTTGCCCTTGCCCTTGGTTCCCATAACAACCAGGTCGGGGCCATAACCCTCGCTGAACTGGATGATTTCATCTTCAGGAACGCCCGGTACAATATCATAACTGAAATTAAGGGCCGGCAAGCTGCAGTCTGCAATATATTCTTTCATGCCTGTCACGAAGCTTTCCATGGTGGCTTTCTCGCTTTCTTCCAGGTTAACGGTAACTTCATCGCGAAGCTGCGACTGGGTCTGAACGGCTCCCGCAAGTTCTATCAAATCGAATGCCGGAGAATAATACGTATGAAAAAACTTGATTTCAGCCCTCAGTTTGCAGGCTATTTTAATCGCGTATTTGCAGGCATCGTTGGAGCACTCCGAATAATCAACCGGAACCAGTATTTTCTTGATGTGCTGACTGGCTGGTGTTGATGCTGATTGGCTGTCTGTGGAATTCATGGCAGTTTTGATTAAAGAGTGAAATGTTTGTACAATTTACAAAAAAAACGGGAGGTTTGCAAGTTACCGGCACTAAACCACCATTTACCGATATACCAGAAATAAAATCGACATGATGCATAGCGGGCTTTAATAATTTCCATATTTTCGGGTTCTAAAAGTCGTCAATATTATCTTATGCCTGCTGAAAAGACTGCCATCATCATTGGCGCCGGTATCGGCGGAATTGCCACTTCAATATACCTTGCCCGGCAAGGTTACCAGGTAACCATATATGAAAAAAATGCCGGTCCGGGCGGTCGTTGTGGCCAGATTGTGCGCGACGGACACCGGTTCGACCTGGGCGCCACCATTTACCTGATGCCGGAAATCTACAAAAAGGCCTTTGAATCACTGGGCATCGAACCCCGGGACAACTTCAAAAGTGTGCCTCTTGAGACGCTTTATAAAATTTACTTTGAGGATGCCGGGCCTATTACATTTACCACCAACCAGGAGAAGCTTAAGGAACAACTTGAAGCCATTGAGAAGGGAAGCTATGCCAAAGCCCGGCAGGTGATCGAAACAGGGTACCGGTTTTTTCAGATGGCAGTCAATAACCTGCTTGGAAAAAATTTCTACCACCTTTTTCAGTTTGTTACGTTGAAAAACGCTGTATTGCTGCTCAAACTCAAAACCCACCTGCGTCACGTGCACTATATCAGGCGTTTTTTCAAAAACCCGCACCTGCAAAAAGCATTTACATTCCAGAATATTTATGTTGGACAAGACCCCTATAAGGCGCCTGCGCTTTTCGCCATGGTACCTGCTGCTGAACTCACCGAAGGATCGTTGTTTCCGGTTGGCGGCATGTTCAGCGTTACCACCCGCCTTGTTACATTAGCCGAAAACCTGGGTGTCCGCTTTGTTTACAATGAACCTGTTGTAAAAATCAAAACCGAAGGAAAGAAAGCCACCGGCATCATACTGAATAACGGCAGTACGGTAAGGGCGCAGGTTATTGTGTCGAATGCCGACCTCCCCTATGTTTACCGGGAATTACTACCCGACAAAAGAAAGTCGAAACACATCGACCGGCTTGCTTTCAGCTGCTCTTCCATTGTGCTTCACTGGGGACTTGACAAGAGATACCCGCAACTTTCACATCACAGTGTTTTCCTTTCCGGATCATACAGGGAAAACCTGAATAAGATCTTCCGGGATAACTCCCTATCGGCAAATCCTAGTTTTTATGTGCATGCCCCGGTTAGTTCCGATGAGTCTGCCGCCCCTGCCGGTCATGATACGCTGTCAATTATCATACCTGCAGGTCACTTGGATGAACGGCGCAACTACGACTGGACTCAACTGAAGAACGATGCAAGGGCTTCTGTGATTGAGCGACTGAAGAAGTCAGGATTGACCGATATAGATGAACACATCAAATTTGAAATATGCTATTTACCCCAAACCTGGAAGAGTATCTTCAACCTCACCCATGGCGCCACTTTCGGAAGTGTGGCCCACCATATTTTTCAGATGGGATATTTCAGACCTCACAACCGGCATAGCAAGTATAAAAACCTGTATTTTGCCGGAGGAAGCACGCATCCGGGTAATGGAATTCCGCTTGTTCTGCTGTCGGCCCGGCTTACTTCTGAACGCATAATAAAAGAGACAGGCCATGAATGAGCAGTACCTGAAAATCTTTGAAAAAATCGATTTCAACAAAATAATCGATCATCCCAATATTTTGATTGCTGCGGCATTCTGGGAAGAAGACCGCTACCAGGCAGCCCGCACATGCTATAAATACATGCGGGCCATTGATGACCTGATCGACTGCCATAAATCTACCCATGCACACATAGCCGAAGGCGAAAAAAAACAATTCCAGAAGAGCGTGGAGAACTGGATCGAGATGGCCCGGAACGCAGGCGCAGGCATACCCGGTCAACATGACCTATTAGATACCATCCGCAAATTTCACATACCTCTTTGGCCACTGGAAGCCTTTGCCCGGTCAATGATTTATGATATTGACCACGACGGATTTGCCACAATTCAGGACTTCATCGACTATTCCCAGGGTGCATCCGTTGCCCCGGCTTCTATTTTTGTGCATTTAAACGGACTAAGAAAGAACGGCAGGGAATATCTTGAGCCTGCTTTTGATGTAAAAAGCACTGCCACACCCTGTGCTCTGTTCAGCTATTTCGTGCACATTATCCGTGATTTTCAGAAAGACCAGATGAACAACCTGAATTGCTTTGCCCGGGATGTTTCAGTAAAGAACGGGCTCACTGCAGCTGATTTAAGAAAAATTGCCGAAGGTGGTTCGGTTCCTGCAGGCTTTCGCAGGATTATTGAGGAATACTGCCGGTATGCCGACAGGTACCGCCTGCAAACACTGGAGATCATTGACAAGATTGCGCCCCTGTTGGAACCCAAGTACCGGCTGAGTCTTCAGATCATCTTCAACCTATACCTCATGGTTTACGAAAGAATTGATGTGGAAAAGGGAAGCTTCACAACAGCTGAACTTAACCCCACCCCTGCCGAAATCAGGGAAAGGGTTTACCAAACCCTGGTCAGGTTTGGTGAATAAACCTATTACCTGGAATAGATGGCACTGACATCATCAATGGCACTTCCCCCGATATTGACACGGTATTCCCAGTTGATTTCATTGTAATTGCTACTAATCAGCCCGGTTCCTGAAAGAATTACATATCCGCCCTCTACCACCTGCTCAGGAATGGTAATGGTATTGCCACTCACCTGTGCCTTTACACCTACATCACCCAGGTTATAAAATCCATCAATCAGAATACCGTTATCATTGTCGGCATCCGGAGAAATGTTAACCGAATAGGTTGATTTAGTTGATGCGGTTGATTTCTTGAAGTATTCGCTGTCTTCAGTACAATTCCAATCACCTTCAATTTTTGATATGGTTGCATTCCCAACCAGGTTATCGGCGATCTCGCAGGAATTGGTCATCATCAGCAGCAAACCTGCAATCAGCATCAGTACCTTGTTTGTGTTTATATTTGTTTTCATAAATGAATTTTTCAGTTACTAAAAGTGCTCTTAGATCTTAGATCTTGGATCTTAACAATTGGCCGGTAGCTTTCGGTCTTTAACCGAATTTATCTCCAATATCATGCCAAATTCATGGCATTTGACTATTTTCGATGATTATTTTCTACGTAATTCTAAACCTATTTGTTAACTGTTAACAAAAAATAATAAGCCATGAAGACCAGCAGAATAGTTTTAATTGTTGTTGTTGTTGCCTTGGTGTTACTTGTGTTCAGGGGATGCTCGGGATATAACAACCTCATCACATTGCGCGAGCAGGTAAACCGCGACTGGGCAAACGTTGAGAACGTATACCAGCGTCGGGCCGATCTGATACCCAACCTGGTAGAAACAGTTAAAGGATATGCTGCCCACGAGCAGGAAACCTTTGAGAAAGTTGTTAACGCCCGTGCCAATGCTACTTCCGTAAAAATTGACGCTGCCAACATGACCGAGGCTGATCTGAAACGTTTCCAGGCTGCACAGGGTGAAATAGGCTCTGCTTTGTCACGACTGATTGCTGTTGCCGAAAACTATCCCGACCTGAAAGCCAACCAGAACTTTCTGGAATTGCAGGCCCAGTTAGAAGGAACAGAAAACCGTATTGCTGTTGAAAGAAGGAATTTCAATGAAACGGCTCAAAAATATAACACGTCCATCAAATCATTCCCGGCTGTTATTTTCGCAGGCTGGTTTGGATTCAAAGAAAGGCCCTACTTTGAATCACAGGAAGGTTCCGATGTAGCACCCAAAGTTGAGTTTTAATACTATGCTGCATGAAGGCATCTGAATTTTTCACTCCCGAGGGTCGGCAACTCATTGAGCAGGCCATCGCCGATGCCGAGCTCGACACCTCGGGTGAAATCAGGGTACATGTAGAGGTGGTATTCACCGGCAATATCCTTGACCGCGCGGCGTCGGTGTTTGCCAAACTGGGCATGCACCGCACCAACCTGCGCAACGGGGTGCTGATCTTCTTCGCCATCAGAAACCGCCGGTTCGCCATTCTTGGAGATATTGGCATTAACCGGCTGGTACCTGAGAATTTCTGGGACGAAACAAAGGCAGTTATGGAATCGCATTTCCGGAACTCAGAATTTGCCCTGGGACTTGCTGTTGGTGTGAAAATGGTTGGCGATCAGCTGAAAAAACATTTCCCGCACCTGCGAAACGATATAAATGAGCTTGTCAACGATATTTCATTTGATTCCAGTGAAGCCTGAAGACATACATTCTATGAATAAGCAAAAAATTACATGCATCCTTACCTTCATGTGGCTCTTCGGGCAGGTATTTTCGCAGGAACTGCCCAAACCCATGGTGCCCTTTCGGCTGGTCAACGATTTCACCGGATTGCTGAACGAACCGGATCAGATCACACTGAACAACAAACTGCTTGATTTCAACAACCAAACCTCCACCCAAATCTACGTGGTGACTTATGACGATCTTCAGGGTTATGACATAGTCGATTTTGGCAACCGGCTCGGGACTGACTGGGGTATTGGTCAGCAGGGTAAAAACAACGGCCTGCTGATCCTGATCAGTCCTGCCTTGCACAAGATGACCATACAAACCGGTTACGGTCTTGAAGGTGCTGTGCCCGATGCCATCTGTTCCAGGATCATCCGGAATGTATTGACTCCAAGCTTCCAGGCTGGTACATACTATGCCGGACTCGATTCGGCCACCAACGTATTGATGTCGCTTACACGCGGCGAGTACACAGCCGAAGAATATCTGAAGGGAGACGAAAACTCTCCCGCCATCCTTTTCGGTTTGGCCATGCTATTTGTGTTTGTGTTTGCCTTCGTATCCAACATTCGCCGTTACAACAAGTATTATTCACCGAAACACAACATACCCTGGTGGTTATTGCTCGGATCGGGAAGTTCAAGAGACAGCGGCTGGGGCAGCTTTTCCTCGGGAAGCGGCAGTTTTGGCGGAGGCGGTGGAGGATTTGGCGGCTTCAGCGGCGGAGGCGGAGGGAGCTTCGGAGGAGGCGGCGCCTCGGGAGGATGGTAAACCTTCAATTAGCAATGAGCAATTAATAATTAACAATAGAGTAGTTTGACAACCCGAATAACCATATTGCTTTACATCCTGGCGACGCTTACCGGCTTTTCGCAACAGGCCGACACCATCCGGCTTTCACTCGTGTTTGCCGGTGACATCATGGGCCATGATGAACAAATCACAGGCGCATGGGACGCCACAACAAACAGCTATAATTATGAACCCACATTTCGCTATGTCAAGCCTTATGTTGAAAAAGCCGACATAGCCATAGCCAACTTCGAAGTTACCCTGGGCGGCAAGCCCTACAAAGGCTACCCACAGTTCTCCAGTCCCGATGCCCTTGCTATTGCCGCACGTGATGCCGGTTTCGACATCTTCCTGCAGGCGAACAACCACGCGCTCGACCGAGGGAAAGCAGGATTTGCAAGAACCCTCACCATGCTCGATTCTTTACAGGTCATTCATACCGGTACCTTTGCCAATTCTGATGACCGAAGTAAAAACTACCCGTTGATTATTGAGAAGAACTACATCCGCATTGCACTGCTCAACTATACCTACAGCACCAATGGAATAGTCATTCAACCTCCCTTTATAATCAACCGGATTGACACGGCACTCATCCGGCGGGATCTTGACAAGGCCCGGCTGGCCAATCCCGATTTCATTATTGTTTCCATGCACTGGGGCGACGAGTACCAGCGTTTCGAGAACCTGGGACAGAGAAAGCTCGCCTCCTTTTTGCTGAAACATGGAGCCGACGCCATCATTGGCTCACATCCGCATGTGGTGCAACCCGTGAAGCTATACCCCGATGCAGTTGATACAACACTGAAAAAGATCGTGGTCTATTCACAGGGCAATTTCGTTTCAAACCAGCGTGCCCAGTACAAGGACGGAGGCATCATGGTGGAACTGAACCTGCTGAAAACAACCGGTACCACCTGGGTTGAAGATTTCAGTTATATGCCTGCCTGGGTGTATCGCGATGACCTGCCTGGTAAATCCACGTTCTATGTTGTGCCGGTTGCCTATTATGAAAACAATACGCTCCGGTTCGGGTTCAAGGACCATGACCGCTACAAAATCTCCCTGTTCGCAAAGGATACACGCGAGCACCTGAAAAATGTTAAGGAGAGTGTTTTTTTTGAAGGGACAAGAGAAGAGTAGATCTAAGATCCAAGATCCAAGACAAGAGCTTTGTCATACAGAGCCTGTCGAAGTATGACGAGAAGCACCAGCAGCGACAAGGAAGTAGCCGTCATTGCGAGCGGAACGAAGAGGAGTGTGGCAATCTCTGCGAAACGGAGCTCAACGAAGTTAGCCTATTAGAAGTAGCTACTCGATATAGATTGCCGCGGTCGTCGTTCCTCCTCCCTCGCAATGACGCAATAATCTACCTCATCTGCTTAATCTGCGTTGATCAGCGAGAAACATTCTCCGAGAAACATTCTGCAAGAAATTCTTAGTGAGAAACTTTAGCGAGAAACACCGATTTCTAATTCCGGATATCCGCTCCCCACTTCAGCTTTTCCCTCAGGGTTTTGTAGAAACTGGTATTGGGGAGTTTCACCATCTTCAGCTTATACTCTGATTTTCCAATGCGGAACTCCTGCTGCCCGTTGATCTGCTTGGTGCGGTTATCTGCAGTAATGGCATAAACCCCGCTCCGGCTGTTGACTTTGAGCGTAATGATATTGGTATCGGGTATGATCAAAGGCCTTACAGTCAGATTGTGCGATGAAACTGGGGCAATGATTAGGTTTCCTGAACCAGGCACTACAACCGGACCGCCCACACTCAACGAATAGGCTGTGGATCCGGTTGGGGTGGAAATGATCAACCCGTCTGTCCAGTATGTATTCAGGAATTCATCATTGATGTATGCATCAATGGTGATCAGTGAGGAATTGCTTTTATGAATAGTGATGTCATTGAGTGCAAAATTCATAGGCTTGAACAGGTCTTCCGGTTGCTTAATGCAAATAAGCGCGCGGTATTCATAGGTGTATTCACCTGCAAGTAATGCCTGGAAAGCCTCGGTAATGCTGTCTTTCGAAATGTTGGCCAGAAAACCAAGCCTTCCTGAATTGATACCGATCACCGGAATTTGCTGGCGGATAACAAATGGTATTGACTCCAAAAAGGTGCCGTCGCCACCGATACTTACCATCAGATCGCAATCACAGGCAAAATCCTCCGGCTCGCTGAACATACTGCAGTAATTCCTGTCAATACCTGTCTGACAGCAAATGAAGTCGTAAAACGGTTTGTAAACGGTAACCTGAACCTCGTTTCTTACCAGCAAGTCAAGTAATTCATTGATATAGGGCACAAACCCCTGGTTGAATGTCTTTCCGAATATGGCGATTTTCATCTTAAAATGCTTTTAGCTGCATTGCCCGCCGAAGCTTTAGCGAAGGAGGGTTGGCTGTTGGCTACTAAATACTGAGATACTTCATAAACATATCATACCTGTTTTCATACAAACTGTCCATGTCATCATGATCCATATAGGTACTGTGAATGGTATAATTGTAGCGTGTAAAGGTTTGGATAATGGAAGTCAGGTCGTTGCGGTTAATTTTAAGCGTTACCTCCATACGTGTAGTAGCGGTATGGGAGCTGATGTACATGCTCAGAATTTTCGCATCGTTGCTTTCAACAATCTGGGCAATCTGTGACAGGGAATAATCATGAATGTTCATATCGAGCACAATGATGGCGCCGGGTTCCTTTAGTGCTGCGTAGTCAGCGAAATGATGAATCAGGTCGGCGTTGGTTACCACACCTTTATAATGGTTGTTGTAATCGAGAACCGGAACAACAGACAAATTCAACCTGGAAGCCATTTCAATGACCTCGTAAATATGTTGGTTCTCGTTAACAAACGGACTGAACAGCGAAAGATTGTGGTTCCCGATAGGCTCATCAGCCATGTTGGCGTCATAAATGTCCTTATCCGATATCAGCCCCAGGAAGTCTTCGTTATTCACAATGGGGAGGTGCGATATCCGGAAGATATCCATCCAGTATAGTGCCTTCTGCCCGCTGTCGGATGTGCGAAGTGAAGGAATCACATCAGATATTAAATCTTTTGCCAGCATACGCTATTGGATAAAACCTGCTAAATTTGCATGATCCATAAGATTAAAGGTAATTCATATTTCAATAATAACAAAACAGCTGGACAATGACAAAATTAAGTGTCAACATCAATAAGATTGCCACCATACGAAACGCCCGAGGTGGAAACATACCTAACGTTACCGAAGCAGCGGTCAACTGCCAGAAATTCGGGGCGCAGGGCATCACGGTGCATCCCCGTCCCGACGAGCGTCACATCCGCTACCAGGATGTCAGGGACATCCGGCCAATCATCACCACAGAATTCAATATTGAAGGATATCCCTCCCAGCGGTTTCTCGACCTGGTCATCGAAGTCAAACCCCACCAGGCAACACTGGTGCCCGATTCGCATGATGTGATCACATCCAACCAGGGATGGAATGTGATTAAATACGAGAAATTCCTGAGTGATGTGGTCGCCGAATTACACAAACATGGCATCCGGTCTTCGCTTTTCATCGAAACCGGACTGGAACAGATTGAACGTGCCGCCGCTACAGGCACCGACCGTATTGAGCTGTATACCGAGCCCTATGCCAGCAAATACCCGGTTGACCGGGAAAAGGCCATTGAGCCCTACATTCGGGCTGCAAAAAAGGCAGTGGAACTGGGACTCGGTTTGAATGCAGGGCACGACCTGAGCCTCGAGAACCTGAAGTACTTCAAACAGCATGTACCGGGGTTGCTTGAGGTTTCCATCGGCCATGCCCTGATATCCGATGCATTATACTTCGGTTTGGAAAAAACAATACAACTTTACCTCGACCAGATTTCCTGATGAAGCTGTTTTTCAGACATCTCGGATCGGGTGAACCGTTAATCATTGTACACGGTTTGTATGGCTCGTCTGACAACTGGCATTCCATTGGCAGGGAGCTTTCGGCTGACTATTCCGTTTACCTGGTCGACCAGCGCAACCACGGCAATTCACCCCATCACAGTGATCACAACTACAACCTGTTGAGCGATGACCTGCGCGATTTCATGGCAGAGCAACACCTGGATTCGGCCCTCATCATGGGCCATTCCATGGGCGGACGAGTTGTAATGAACTTCGGACTGAGATATCCCGCGATGGTCCAAAAGATGATTGTAGTCGACATATCCCCCATAAGTAATGAATACCGGCAAAATGAGCCTGAGATTGTGGTGCATGACCGCATCATCAGTGCCCTGCTGCAAATTGACACGGAACTGATCACCAGTCGCGATGAAGCCGATAAATTACTTCAACAATCTGTTGCAATCCCATCCATCAGGGCCTTTCTGCTAAAAAACCTCAAGCGAACTCCTGAGGGTAAATTCAGATGGGCTTTTAACCTGAAAACTCTGTCAGAGAAACTACCTGATATCTTTACCGGCATCATCAGAGAAAATGAGACCGATCCGGAATCAATTCCGCAATTTCCCCTGTTGTTTATCAAAGGTGCGCTTTCGCGCTACATCCGTAAGGAGGACGAGGTATTCATCCGAAAATATTTCCCCTGGGCTGCCATCACTGTTATCCCGGGAGCAGGGCACTGGGTTCATGCCGAGCAGCCTGATGCCTTCCTCAGGGCAGTAAGGGAATTCCTTGATTAGTTTCTCGCAGACAATTTCTCGCAGAATTTCTCGCAGATTTGCGCGGATTGAGCTGATTCCGCAGACCAGCCTGCCGGCAGGCTGGTTTTTAATAGACCTGGATTTCGTCGTCATTGCGAGGGAGGAGGCACGACCGAAACGCGTCATTGCGAGGGAGGAGGCACGACGACCGCGGCAATCTTTTGTTATTCGCTACTCAATTGAGATTGCTTCGCTCCACTCCGTTTCACTCGCAATGACGGCTACTATCAATAGATTGCCACGCTCCACTTTGTTTCGCTCGCAATGACGGCTACTTCAACGCAGACTGCATGACTGCAGACTTTGCAGACTCGACAGACTATAAACAACATTCCCTCGTTATTTATCGTATAACGCCTTACTAAACTTATCGTCTATGAAAAATAAAACGAATCAATTCATTGTCATAGCTTTGATCGCGAGCATGATTACCGTCGCCGGTTGTAAAAAGGAAAAGGAGGAATCCGCTCCGGCGCTGCCCCCGATGTCGTCACTGGCCATCGATTTATCTGTATTTACGGGAGATGACCTGAAAAAATCAACCCTGATTGATACCTGCAGTTATTTCCATATAGTCTCTGGTGCAGTGGGTTACTGGAACCTGTCACTTGCCCTGTCACTAGCCATTCCGGTTGCTGCCTATGCCGAAGCCCTCGAACAGGATGCCGTTAGGCTGGACAACGACACCTGGGTGTGGTCGTATAGCTTGGACAATGGCTATTCAGCCGACCTGGTTGCCGATGTGATTGGTGATTCGGTGCAGGTGGGTATGTACATCACCAAAGCTGCCCTGTATGACAGCGTGCTCTGGTACTCGGGTAAATTTGACATTTTGAGAACCGGTGGTGAATGGACCATATTCAACCTGCCGGACCATCCGGCCACTGCCTGGCTGAAAATTCAATGGGATGCTGATTATGAGGAAGAAACTGCTGATATTCGCTATACGGTAGTGGATCCGGCTAATGAATATTTCGGCAGCTACATTGAATACGGCAAGACAACCAACACCGATTATGATCTGTACTATAATCTCTACCTTTCACAGGAAGACAAACTGTATGCCGTGGGTTATAACTCCGAAACCCATGTCGGATATGTCTCCTATGACACGATGCAGTTATGCTGGAATGAGAACCATGCAAACTGCAATTGTCCGGAAATTGAGTGAGATATAATAATTACGAAAAGCCGGGCATAGTTACAACCGACCGAAGGGAGCTCAGCGAAGCTAAACTACGCCTAGCACATCTTACTTTATATATTTAAAGTACTAAAAGATCGAAAAGCTAAGCGTAGTCTCCCGACTACGCTTTTTTTAAACCTTATTGCTCAATATACTTTTCCAGACCCTGTGTAAAGTAAACCTGGAAGCGGCCCTGCGCATCGGCATAAATCAGAAAGGTCTCCAGGAACCGGTGCTTCTTCAAAAACTCAATCGACTGATCCAGCCCCATAACCATCAGCGCAGTGGCATAGGCATCGGCAGTTATACAATCTTCAGCCACCACAGTGGCACTCAGTAGGTTTGACACCACCGGATAGCCGGTTTTGGGATCAATGGTATGTACATACTTGATGCCGTCTTTCTCATAAAACTTCCGGTAATTGCCCGAAGTGGCCAGTGATTTCCCATCGAGACTGATGATGGCCTGCAGGTTCGATCCGGGCAATAAATTCCCTTCCTGTGGTTTGTCGATGCCTATCTTCCAAACCGAACGTTTCTCATTTTTTCCCCTGGCCCTTACCTCACCGCCGATCTCCACCATGTAATTCATTATTCCCCTGTTTTCCAAAAAACGTGCAACCAGGTCAACGGAATAACCCTGGGCAATGGCATTCACATCGAGCTGCATATTCGGACTTTCTTTGATCAGCCTTCCCTGGTCCAGCCTTACCTTGTTCATGCCCACATATTGAAGCAGGCTGTCGATCATGAGGCTGTCAACCTCAAGTGTGTCACTGCTTCCGAAACCCAGTGCATTCACAACAGGGCCAACCGTAATGTCAAAGGCCCCGCCGGTGGTTTTGAAAACCTCCCCTGATTTATTGAATACCTCAATAAATTTAGCGTCAGCTACAGCATCCGGATCATTTCTGTTGAACCGGGAAATGATTGAATTCGGCTGATAAATTGAGAGAGAACGATCAAAATCGGCTAATAATGAATCAATGGATGACTGGAGGTTTTCGCCGCGATCAGACTCATAAATGATGCTGTAGGTGGTACCCTGTGCAAATCCTGCAATTCTTTCATATTCAGATCTCTTCCCGTGCCTGGTAAATAAAACGGCCAGCGTAATAAAAACAGCTGCAACAAGAATGAGCTGAAGGATGATGTTTCGAAATTTCATGGAATGAGATTACTAACCTCCGAAGTCGTCAAAATCGATCATCTCATCAGGCACGCCCAGGTTGTAGAGCATTTTCTGAACAGCATCGTTCATCATCGGCGGACCGCAGAGATAGTATTCCACATCTTCGGGAGCCTCATGTTTGCTCAGGTATTCGTCATACAAAACCTGGTGAATGAAACCTGTGTAACCTGTCCAGTTGTCCTCAGCTACAGGTTCAGACAGAGCAATATTGAATTTGAAGTTGGGGAATTCCTTTTCAATTTTCCTGAAATCCTTTTCATAGAATACTTCACGTTTCGACCGGGCGCCATACCAGTAGCTGACTTTCCGGTTGCTTTTGAGTGTATGAAACAGGTGGAAGATGT
>CAYVBH010000080.1:9769-13816 GCA_964449015.1 uncultured Bacteroidales bacterium | reverse complement strand
TGTTTGCAGAGATTATATAGTTATCAACAATTTATGTAGAATTGAACAGCCCTGCTTTTTCTGTTGTTTAATTTGCTTTAATGCATAAAATATTGTATATTTGCTAAATAAAATATATTTTACCCATACCCGCAAACTGGATAAAAAGATTCATTCTAATGTTTCTAATGACCAATGATAATTTTTTAAAAAAATATTCAATAAAAAAAAGATGAAGACAACCAAAAATAAATAACTGCGTATAAATGAAATTATTAATAACAATGATACTATGAAAATTATAATTTATTCTAAAACCTTTTTTTTGACAGCGTTTTTTTTGTTGATTTTTCAACATATCGGCAATGCTCAAAGCGTGTCCGATTTATATGAAAAATACAGCAATAACAGCCAAAACCAGCAGTCCGTTCAGACGGATAGCAACTGCCTCAATAAGCTTACGCAGGATACGGTGATTAACAAAAATGCGAAACCCCTTCCTGTTTTCCATAAGCGGGCTGGTGAGCATGCCCCCGACTATGACGATCCCGACTACACTGCTAAAAAGGCTGAATGGATTATTAAATATCCCGAAGAATATAATAAAACATTCAATTCTAATGATAACACCAATAAAGCTGCTAAGGAAGAAGAAAGTCTCCTGAAAAACCTCGTAGTACTGAAAGAAAATGAGCCTCCACGTTACGACATGGAATTAGAGCGCATCAAAACAGTTAAACCGGAAGTTTATAAAAAGCATCTTGAATGGCTTAAAGCGGAAGACCCCGAACGTTATAAAATTGAAATCGGAAATAATAAATAATTTATAATACATATTTTATGAATAAACATATTAGTAAATCCCAAACTTTCTTTTTTATAAAGAAAGTTTGCAAATTATCGAAAACTGGTTTTCTGACTTTGTTTTCATTTTTGCTATTGAGTATTTTGGGAACCAATGTTTATGCACAATATTCCGGTTGTGACAATTGTGGGGCGAATTACCCTAGCGGAACCCCAACTAATACAAGTTCAGCCTGGAGTAACCTGACCACTTGTAGTTACTCTGGTAATTATTCCTATCAGACCCTGACCAGCGGGTACATTTACCAGTATGATTCGCACACTACCAGTTACGACACACAGTTAACACTGTATCCCAGCGGTACATGCGGCAACGGTTATGGTGGCTATGCTTTGGCGTACAACGACGATTATAACGGAAACAATTCAACAATAGCTTACACACCTGGAACCACCAGCGTACGAACTCTTTTTTCAATGTACAACTGCACTGCTTATGGCAGCGGCAACACCTGCGGAACTTTACGCTGGCGTGCTATTCCGATGACACCAACTATCAGCGCTTCAGCCACCACCATTTGCTCCGGTGGCTCTGTTACCCTCACCGCAAGCAACATTAATGCTTCAGCAGATGATTATTATATGGATTGTTTATGGGGTTCTACTTCTGGCGGTGCGGAGTATGGAGGAGGCGGCCAGAATGATGCTTTAAGATCAATAACAATAAACAATATTACATCAAGCCGGGATATATATCTGCGATACAGAGTTAATGCCGGCGGCAGCCCCGGGACACAATATTCCAATGTGGCCAGCGTGTATATTACAGTTCAATCCACAGTTAATAACCCAGGGGCAATATCATTATCTTCAACACCTGTTTGTCCCGGAACAACGGTAACTGTCGGCAATACTACTTCTGCAACAACAGGAACACCTGCATCGGCAGGACCATATTATAAGTTCTACTATAATCTCAATAATGGTACAGGCGGATGGGTTGCATGGCAGGATGGAGCTTCTGCCACGGCTACGGTTCCAGCAACAGTGACCAATACTCCCGGTACACATATAATCGCAAGAAATTCTTACTGGGGTTGTGCCGGAGAAGTCTCGGCAACCTATCAATATTTGACAGTCAATAGCTTGAGCACGGCGCCAGCATCTATAAATGTAACAAGTCCCTGATTAAGTTATCGGATAAAATGAAAATCAAATAATAGATCATCATGACAGAAGTAAAACGTAAAAAATAATAAAAATGAAAAAAGTTATATTTTTATACGGCTCCATATTGCTTTTTATCCTGCTTAACCCTTCAATAGTCAGGGCTCAGGTCGTTCATAACAATAGCATATCACTATCTTTGTATGATGACCTTGAAAATTATCTGAACAGCGCCTACTATCAGGCCTTACCCGACGACTCGGTTTACGCGCCGCAGATGGTTCCGCTTAGCCTCAGCGATTCCCGTGTCAGCCACCTCATTGATCATAACGGGCAACCCATTAATCCGCTGAAACCATCCCTTTATCCTGCAGTATTCAAAGACGGCGGCCCCAGCCTTACTAGTTCTGCCCTGGTGCCCGACCATATTGATTTTGTTCAGATCGAATTCAAAGTATATTACAGGTTGTTTTTCAGCCCGGCAACTCTGGCAAATTTTTTCCCGCAACAGATAATAGATCTTTCGACGTATCCCGGATTTTTGTTGCTTGAAATAAAAGAAGACATTCATGAAATTGCTGATGATTATCTGCTAGGGGGAGCCGACTCGGTTCGAATAATAAACGATAACTGCATCAAGGTGTTTAAACAACAAAACAACCTGAATTTACAAAAATCACAAGAGGCATATCAAGCAGCAAACGTTAACTATCCCGGCTATTTCAAATTTGTCCGTGCCGAGAACGCGTTGTACCTCCCGCTGAAAACCAAATATCCGGCTCCCTCCAAAGAAATTATAGCAAAGCGTACCACAAATTCAAGGCATTTCACAAATAACAGCGGAAATATTGACGCTCATTTTAGCATTCGGCCGACCTCATACCCCATTCTGCCCGCGGGAATGAACATTAACATCAATGATATACCCGATAATTTAAAAAACAAAATTAAATGGATAGAACTCCCGGCATGTTACCCCGTGCCTTCGATGAAACCATCCACCAAAGCTACTTACACCGATTATTTTGATGAAACTTTTTACGGGCACTCTGTCTATTGCACCAACGATGAGTCTAATCCTTACGTGTGGATTTGTGCCTATCTTGATGGAAATTATCCGAGTACAGTCGGCGCTTTGGAAGATGACGATTTCTGGTCGGGAGATGAGCATAACTATTCCCGCATTCATGATAAATTCGACATAACTTCCATCCAGGACGCCTCGGATATCACTGCCGCGGAATATGAAACATACTTGCCCAATGAAAACCCATACGTCACCGGCGATTGCGACGGACTGATCTCTTGGACAGAGGTAGATCCGGAAATAAAAGATATGTACACCAATATGACTTCTGCTAACAACCCGAATCCCAATGGCTATCCGGACTATTACAGTTGGACTTGGTTTAATGATGTGGAAGACGGAACCGTATATTATTTAGCTTCAGGATGGCCCTGGGACCGGGGTGACGGATATACCGGGTATGATTGCGATTTCAATGCTTCCGGATTGGCAGATGTTGAAGCAATGTTAGCAGGCAACTGGTATGTGGTGGGTGTTGCCGATTATGACGAAAACAATAGGAATCCCAATTATTGGGAAGCTGTTGCCGTCTGGAATTATTATTCAAACCTCCGAATTTCATATACTCCCTGCTGCATAGCGCCGACATCTGTAACTGCTTATGCCAACGGTGCGGCCAGTACCTCAATTTGTACGGGAGTATCTTTTCCTTTGACAGTTGGCTCAAGTACGGGTGGCGGATGTTTTTGCGGTACATGGCGATATGCATGGTCTAACGGAACCTCCTGGTGGAACGGAACTTCTTTCGGCAGCAGCACAGCGGTATATAATGCCAGTTACAGCACGATCAATACAAGCGCTATAACAAACACCACATATACCTTGCGGATGGAATGCAGTTCCTGCAGTGTTTATACTTCAGATAATGTTACGGTTACTATTTATTCCCAATCTGTTGCGGCAAGCTCTATCAGTGGCGACAACTCTATCTGTCCCGGCACATCCACCACACTGTCACTGAACGGAGGCTCGCTGGGAACCGGCGCCGCATGGCGGTGGTACGCGGGAGG
>CAYVBH010000080.1:5455-9669 GCA_964449015.1 uncultured Bacteroidales bacterium | reverse complement strand
CGGAGGCTCGCTGGGAACCGGCGCCGCATGGCGGTGGTACGCGGGAGGCTGCGGAAGCGGCACCTCCATAGGTTCCGGAACGAGTATTACAGTTTGGCCTACAGCAAACACCACCTATTATGTGAGGGCTGAGGGTAATTGCAACACCACGCAGTGTGTCAGCGTAACGGTATCGGTAACGGGATCATTTACTATTTGCTACGGGCAACAGGTAACCTTGACGCCTGCCGACGGCTCATTAGGAACAGGCGGAAATTGGACATGGTATTCGGGGAGCTGCGGAGGTACCCAGATAGGGACAGGAGCATCATTTTCGGTAACTCCCACCGCAACTACCACGTATTTTGTAAGGGGAGTAGGCACCTGCAATACTACCGGCTGTGCCAGTGTCCAGGTAATTGTAAATACACTTTCCTCGGCGGCCACGTCCATTACCGGTACCAATTCTATATGTACCGGGGGGTCCACTACCTTATCACTCACAGGAGGAAGCCTGGGCACAGGAGCTGTGTGGAACTGGTACTCGGGAAGCTGCACGACGGGGACTCATGTTGGCACGGGAACATCAATTACGGTTAGCCCAACCGTTACTACCACCTATTATGTGAGGGCAGAAGGGGTTTGTAATATAACGGGTTGTGTTTCAAGAACGGTAACGGTAGTACCAGACCCTACCATTAGTATCACTGCAAATAATTCAACTGTATGCAGCGGTGGAAGTGTAACGTTTACACAAACAACCGGAGGGGGTACCGGCAGCACTATTACCAATCAGTGGCAATATTCTACCGATGGTGTTAACTGGACAGATTGGACTACCAGTATTAACCCCACTTATTCCAATCTGACAGGCAATATGTTTTTCCGCTGTGTGCGCTCGGCTAGCGGCCCCGGTTGTGCAACAGCCATATCCAATGTAATTCAGGTCACAGTTGTTTCCGACCCGGTGGTTCAGGTACAACCCCTAAGCCCTGCGGCAATATGTGTGGGCGGGCAAACTGCCACCATGACAACTGTCGCGGCAAATGGAACCGGAAGCTTTTCGTATCAGTGGCAGTATAACAACGGTGGAAACTGGGGAAATGTAGCTACCGGATATCCTACCGGCGCAACCTATAACGGCGGAACAACCAGCAGTATGTATGTGAGTGGAATATCTGTGAACGGAAGCTATGAATACCGCTGTGTCATCACGCAAACTGGCAGCGGGTGCGACCAGTTAACAACCGATGTGCTTACCGTTGTGGTCAATGCCGATATGCAGGTTACTGTTTCGGGGACAAACACGGTGTGCAGCGGAGGATCCGCGGCTCTGATGTCAATCCTTACAGGAGGTGCAGGAACCATAAACTACCAATGGCAAAGTTCTCCCAACCAAAGCACCTGGACTTCAATTTCCGGCGCCAACAGCGCAGCTTATCAGACTCCCGGATTAACTTCAACAACTTACTACAGGGTTTTGGTCACTACCAGCAGCTCTGGTTGTGGGGCAGCCAACAGCGGTAATTTCACGGTAACTGTAAATCCCGATCCTTATGTGAGCGGCCAGCCGCTAAATGCATCCATTTGCCCGGGAGGGACCAACACCATGAGCATCACGGCAGCGGGTGGAATAGGCGCTTACTCATACCAATGGCAATTTTATAATGGCACATGGAACGATATTTCAGGTGCTACCGGTAGTTCCTACGCTGCTTCACCATCTTACACCACGCTGTACCAATGCCTGGTGGCTACCTCGGGCACTGGCTGCGACAACGCTGCCAGTAATACTGTAACACTAAACGTCAACAGTACTTCAATAACACCTTACGCTGCAACCGCGAGTCCTTCTTCTATTTGTGCCGGAGGCAACAGTACCCTGAATGTGGTTGACAATCCTGCCTTATACGGTGGACTACTTAATTATACAACCTGGACAGCCGGACAAACCAGTGCCACAGGATTTAGTCCCAATTATACTGTCGTAAGTGAAAACCTTTTAATAAATGGTACTGACCCGTGGGGTAATACTGCTGTAATTTGGGAAACCAGACCTTCAGGGGACGGGAACAATGATGGTGGCTGGAATAGTACTTACGTAAATATTGATAATACGAAACTCTATCGTGTTTCCGTTTGGGTGAAGCGAACAAGCGCTACAGCCGGAGGTAACTTTTATCTCGGAACTAATGGCTCCCCTGCTGAAGTCAGAAAAATTTCTGATGGTACTGAAGCCGGAAACCCTTATTGGGACTGTCCCGTTACGCCTAATTTGGTACAGGGTCAGTGGTATCTGGTTGTTGGTCACATATTTCCTTATACTTATGCCGGAACAACAGCTCATCCCGAAAGTGGTTATTTTACCGTAGCCTCTGGTAAGATAAAAAACTGTGATGGGTGTAACGTGGGAACGGATGTGAAGTTTGCTGCTACCACTACCCAGATACGACATAGAACGTATCATTTTTATTGTGGTGATAATACCACAAGATTGCAGTTTGCATACCCCCGTATTGATTTGGAGGATGGTACTGAACCGACCATAGCCCAGTTATTAAATGGTTATGATCCTAACAAAGGTTTAGGTACAGGCGCTTCCTGGCGATGGTATTCCGGCAGTTGTGGCGGAACATTTCTCGGAACAGGCCCATCAATTTTGGTTGTCCCTCCGGCAAGCACTACTTATTTTGTCCGTGCTCAGGGAACTTGCAACACAACAAGTTGTGCAAGCGTAAGAGTTCCAATAGAAACTCCTCCAACGCCTTCTCTTTCGGCAAGTGGATCAACAGCCTTTTGTACTGGTTCTTCTGTTAACTTGATTGCCGCAGATAATGTAGCCGGTAATGCTTTAAGTTTTAATGGTACCGGTCAGTATGTCAGTGTCGGCAATCCGACTGATTTACAGATTACGGGTAATCAAACTATTGAAATGTGGCTGAAACCAAATAATTTCAGTTACAGATATAATCCTTATAATAAAGCTTATGCAGGTGAAGGAACTATAACCCAGGAACAAAATGGTACTTTAAGTTATTATTATGGCATTGATGGAAATAATGGCACGAACTACCAGGGTCATGGCAGTGGAGCAATTCCATTAAATACATGGACTCATGTTGCCATTGTCCGAGATTTAACAAATATGCAACTTAGGTGGTATATTAATGGCAACCTATCTACCCAGGTTGCTGCTACATATGCTGCTGCTGTTGCCGGGGCTAATAACGTAACTATTGGAGTCGGTTATGCAAGTTCCCAAGGATACAATGGACTGATCGATGAAGTCCGTGTTTGGAATGTTGCAAGGACTCAGGCTGAAATTCAGACAAACATGAATACCACTGTAGCACCCGGTTCGGCGGGGTTAAAAGGCTATTGGCGCTTTGATGAAGGAAGCGGAACTTTAACCAGTTCTATGGGTAGTTTAACAGCAGCTCATTCATTGGTAGGCCCGCCTGCGTGGGTAGCTTCTTCTGCACCCATTCAGACCACTTTCTCATGGACTCCATCAACAGGATTAAATACAACAACAGGTGCAACAGTTACGGCTTCGCCTACCACATCAACTACATATACGGTTACTGCTTCTGCTCCAATAGGTTGTACGGCAACAAATGCCATTTCTATCACAGTATATCCGACACCTGCAGCACCGACAGGCATAGCTGCAAGTCCTTCGACTATCTGCGTAGGGGGTTCCTCAACTATTTCTGTGACGGCTCCCAGTTCGCCACTGACGACCGACTGGTACACGGGAAGTTGCGGAGGTACTCCTGTTTCAGGCGGAACCGGTGTTAACTCTTTATCTGTTAGCCCGACGACCACCACAACATATTATGCACGGACAAGGAATACCACGACAGGCTGCGTTTCGACAACCTGTGCGACTGTGACGGTAACAGTAGTGGCTGATCCGACATGGGCAACCAATACCTGTACCCCGACAAGTTTATGTCCGGGGGGTCAGGTTACCTTCAGTGCGACTGTCAGCGGTGGCTCCGGCGGTTCTGTGAGCTGGATACGAGCTACAACAGCTGGTGGTGCAGGTTCGACAGTAAGCTCGCCTAATACGGAAGCCACGGCAGGCACATTCTATTACCGACCCGTTTACACGGCAACAATAAGCGGCTGTAATTTATCAAATGGTACAGAAACTACGGTGACTGTCAATCCCAACCCTGCAGCACCGACAGGCATAGCTGCAAGTCCTTCGACTATCTGCGTAGGGGGTT
>CAYVBH010000080.1:0-5355 GCA_964449015.1 uncultured Bacteroidales bacterium | reverse complement strand
CCTGTGCGACTGTGACGGTAACAGTAGTGGCTGATCCGACATGGGCAACCAATACGGTATCACCCACAACCCTTTGTGTTGGCGGACAAGTTACCTTTAGTGCCTCCACATCGGGCGGTTCGGGAGGAACAGTTAGCTGGATACGCGCAACTACGTCGGGCGGTTCTGGTGCAACGGTAACATCTCCTGCCACTGAAAATGCAGCCGGAACATTCTACTATCGACCGGTATATACAGCAACCGTAGGAGGATGTGACTTAGCAAACGGAACAGAAACCGCCGTAACCGTGGTGCCTGATCCGAGCATAGCCTCTCAGCCATTAGGGGCAACAGTTTGTAATGGAGGAACACATACAATGAGTGTAGCAGCCGCCAACGGTACCGGTGGTTATACCTATCAATGGCAGAGTTCGTCCGATGGAACCACCTGGACAAGTATTTTGGGAGCAACAAGTGCCTCCTACACAACTCCGCCCTTAACAGAAAATATATTTTATCACGTTATAACTGGTGCAAACGGAAACGGATGCGGAAACGTTATCAGCAATGCTGTTACAATAACTATTTATGCACCATTAACTCCCGGGACCATTAGTTCCGATCAGACAATATGCAGCGGGAACACCCCGGCTCCACTGACTGGCACCAACCCGGGCGGTGGTGATGGTGGTTACACCTATCAATGGCAGCAACAGGCCAATTGTACAGGTGCATGGACAAATATTTCCGGTGCCACATCTGCCAACTATTCGCCAGGTGCCTTAACGCAAAGCACATGTTACAGGAGAATGGTTACTGATAATTTATGCGGAACAGCATATTCGGCACCTGTTGATCCTACATCCAATCTGGTACTGAAATATACTTTTGATGATATACAGGAACCAAGTAGGAACTTTGTTAACAATCCGAATGGAAGTATTATTTCTAATGTTACTCCCGGTAACTATCAGCCCGGCTGGGATGCCGCACTGCATACAGATGCAATTACGGTAAGTAACTGGGGCACGGGATATAACAGCGGAGTTCCCTCTCCTGCTATTGGTTACCATGCCCGTTGGATTTATGGCGGAACTGATGGCGGCAACGACCCATGTATGTTTTTTCAGGATCAAAATGATGTATATGGATTGGGGCACAGATGGCTTGGTATCTCTCAGTCTGTTGGAATTCCCAACAATCTGGGCTTGACTTATGGTGATATAGTTACTGTTTCCTGGTATCAGAAATCGAGTGTAAGCGGGAAAGGTGCAAATGTTGGATTATATCACTATAGAATTGCTGAAGCTTCGTATGGCTTTGAATCAAACATAACTACAATAAATGTAACTAGTGTTGGTATATGGGAAAGAGTTTCCTTTACAACAACAATTGGTGCCAATTGGGATTTATCCCAATCATTCATTATATATGTTTATGGAAATAGCGGCGCCTATGGTCAATTGTGGGTTGATAAAGTTCAAATTGAGGAAAATGACCAAGCTTCTCCTTTTATAACCGGCACCACCACCACCGCAACTGTAACAGACTATTCCGGCAATGGAAATCATGGAACTATTGATGCCGCAACATCGCCGGTCTGGGTATCCGGCGGCTTAAGTGGAGGCGCCTATGATTTTAATGGAAATCAGTATATTGATTGTAATTATGGGGCAGGACTTAATCCTTCCACAAACCCTTATACCTTTTCGATGTGGGTAAAACCCGATAATGCTGCAAACAATATGATGTGCATGACCGCGGGACAAGTACCAAATTCTAATTATCGTTTCTATGTGGGCACATATAATGGAAAATGGGATATGGGAATACAAGGCTCATCATGGGGTAGCGGAACGATTACTGCATCAACAAACTGGACACACATTGCGGTGGTTATGAACGGTTCGATTGCTACTTTGTATGTAAATGGCGTTGTTGGCAGAACCATAAATTACACTTCGTATACTTTCAACAGGGATATTTATATTGCCAATCATGATAATAATTACTGGTGGTTAGGTTATGTGGATGATGTGCGAATATATAACACAGCATTAACACCGGCTCAGGTATTAGAAATTTCTACCTCTTCCTCATTGATGATAACGGTTAATCCTATTCCAACGGTCACTCTGGCGGCTTTACCAGCGTCCGTATGTATTGGAACATCAGCATCCTTGAGTGCCAGCAGTCCGGTTACAGGAGCGACATTTACATGGAATCCCGGGGCGATGAATGGAAGCCCTGTTAGTGTTACACCAATTGTAAACACTACTTACACTGTTACGAGTTCGGCAGCGGGTTGTACAGCCAATGCCACGATAGCAGTAACTGTAAATACTCCTGCAACAACCGGACTGGCTGCCAACGACTATGTTTGGTCGGGAAATATTAGTTCCGATTGGAATAATGCAGGAAACTGGTTGATCTTTGGCGGTGGTACAAGTTTCACACTGACCGCATCGCCACCACCAAGTCCATCCTATAAAAATGTATTTTTCCGCGATTACGGCAACCCAACATGTGTAGCACATTCTGCCCATATTTTAGTAAATAACATCGGATATTGCAATAACATCACCATTGAAAACGCCGGCAGCCTTGAAATGGACGCCACCACCTCGGTATTGAATGTTTACGGGAATTGGAGCAACAGCGGAACATTTGTTGAAGGAACGGGAAGGGTAATATTTGCAGGGAGCCATACACCAGCGCTTATCCAGACAGGAGGTTCTGTAACCAGCGAGACGTTCTATAACCTGACTATCGGCAAAACAAATCATACGAATCAGGTACGTGTCAATACCAGCGAGGTTATCGTATCCAATACATTAACCATGACTAAAGGAAATATTGATACTAAAACTAATGATAAGCTTCTTACCATAGGCACCTCTGCCTCCAACCCCGGCAAACTGGCTTATACCAGTGGTTTTGTTTACGGAAAGATGAAACGTTGGTTTGCGGCTGCTGCCAATACCGGAAATTCAACAGGATTATTCCCCTTTGGTGTCGAAGTGTCAAATGATACTATTAACCGCCACATGCTCTTAGAATATACAGGGGTGCCAACGGGGGGCTCCTTGACAGCCTATTTCAAAGATACAGAAGGTATGCTATGGCCCTGGCAATGGCTGCAAGTTCAGCCATGGGTTCTACCTTATGGTTCATGTAGCGGGTTCCTGGTGGGTTCACTCTGTGGAGATGGTTATTGGCAAACCGATGCAGGTAATGGACTTGCCGGTGGGACATATTCAATATCATTACGGGGTGATGGATTAGTGAATCCAGCATCATACCTTTGTATGCTCACCTCGGTGAAGAGCGCAACCACCAATGATGCCTGGGATTTTGGCATCAGCGGTAACCGTGATTTAGTATCAAGAACTATATTACAGCCACTTGTGAAGCGTTCCGGTGTAACCACAGGCTTCAGCAAATGGGGCCTGGCCGGAGGTGGAGAACCTGTGCCATTGCCCATCAGTCTGCTGAGCTTTGATGCTGAATGCGAAGACAATGTGGTGGATATCACATGGTCAACCGCAAGTGAGATCAACAACGACTATTTCACCATACAACGCAGCACCGATGCCACCTCCTGGGAGTTTGTGAAAAATATCCCGGGCCACGGCAACAGCAACATGGTGCTGTATTATGCCACCACCGACAACGATCCATACAGCGGTGTGTCTTATTACCGCTTGAAGCAGACCGATTTCGACGGCAGTTCCGAGACCTTTAGTCCGGTAGCGGTGATATGCCGTGAAAGCAACCAATGGCAGGGGATAAGCTACTACCCGAATCCGTTTACCTCAGAAATAGTGGTGGATATGCAAAACCTCGATTTTGACAGGGCAGTGCTGAGAATCTATGACCTGTTGGGCAAGATAGTTTTTGAACAAGACCTGGAAAGCAGCGATCTGGTTGACCAGAAGCTCACGTTGAATCTTAATTTATTGCCTGCAGGAATGTATTCAGCCGAGTTTGTGACAGATGGGTATTCTAATACCAGCAAGATTGTGAAGAACTACTAGCAAAATTGAAATTATAAAAAAAGCCCTGTAAGATTTCTGCAGGGCTTTTTTAGTATGCCAATGTTTTATTCTCTTTGCGTTTTTTCCATTGTGCACTTTGCGGTAAAAAAAGAACAACCGCAAAGGCCGCAAAGAATGCACAAAGGCCGCTATGACAGTACCCGGCTTCTAATGGTAGTGCGATTGCTCCGAAGGAGCTCCTGCGGAGCGTGCAAGGCATGCGAGCCACCAGTAGTGCCGCCACTACACCCATCGCCTGTTTTGTTTTATAGTGATATCATGACTGCGCTGCAAGCTATGCACATGCCTGTCAAACTATCACTTGCAGCTATTCTTGATTTTCAACTCCACTTTGGGGTTGGGACCTTTGAAAATCAGGATCAGCGAAAAAAGTGAACTAAAATTCGTCATTCCATTACATCCAAGTACACGAAAAAAATGGAATGAACTGCCTGACGATACGCTAAAGGATATTATCGAAAATAACAACCTGATTACGATAATACCCGCGGTTTCCTATTTTGATTTTATCTGTCTCGAAAAGAATTCGAGGCTCATCATGACCGACTCGGGCGGTGTGCAAAAAGAATCCTATTTTTTCGGGAAACCGTGTCTGATCATCAGGGATGAAAAGGAATGGGTTGAACTCCTGGAATTAGGAACTGCAAGGCTTTGCGGAGCCAATGAAGATAAAATTGTTCAGTCGTATAAGGAACTGATGGGGAAGAAGGACCTGAAGTTTCCTGAAATATACGGCGACGGCAATGCTGCCAGATTCATTCTAAATAAGATTCTGGAAAATATAAAATAAAAACGCAGGGCAAATTCATGAATTTGCCCTGCTAAGGAAGGTTCTGGAAAATACTACATAAAAAAAAACTACTCCAACCGGAGCAGTTTTTTTTTAAATGGTTTGAGTGAATTACACTAATCCCTGTGCTAACATGGCTTCGGCAACTTTTACAAAACCGCCGATATTGGCTCCTTTAACATAGTTAATGTATCCATCACTTTCCTTGCCGTACTTTTCGCAGGTTTTGTGAATACTGATCATGATATTATGCAGTCTCTGATCCACTTCTTCACTCGGCCAGCTTAATCTCAGGCTGTTCTGGCTCATTTCGAGTCCTGAAGTAGCTACGCCACCGGCGTTTGCTGCTTTGCCCGGGCCATAAAGGATTTTTTTCTCGATAAATATTTCAACAGCTTCAGCAGTTGATGGCATATTAGCCCCTTCAGAAACGCAGAAACAACCATTAGCGATTAATGTTTTTGCATCATCGCCGTTCAGTTCATTCTGGGTGGCACTTGGCAGCGCAATGTCGCATTTAACACCCCA
>CAYVBH010000079.1:0-13956 GCA_964449015.1 uncultured Bacteroidales bacterium | reverse complement strand
ATTGTATGTGGAAGATGATGAAACCTTAAGTTATATCACTAAAGACAGTCTTGAATTGCACGGCTTTCAGGTGTTGCATTGCACCAATGGAATCGACGCCCTTTCAAAATTCAACTCCAACGAAATTTCCATCTGTGTTTTCGACATCATGCTACCCCGGCTGGATGGTTTCTCCCTGGCCAGGGAAATCCGAAAGATCGATGCAGAGGTGCCCATCATTTTTCTCACCGCACGAAGTCTGAAAGAAGACAGAATTGAGGGACTCAAGCTGGGTGCGGATGACTATATGGTGAAGCCTTTCAGTATTGAGGAACTTATACTCAGGATTAACATATTTTTAAAACGAAGTAAAATTAATACCGACAAAACCGGCAATCAATTCACCAAATTGGGTTTGTATGTTTTCGACAAAAGCAATCAGCTCGTATCCATTCATGGCAAAGAAATACAGCTGACGCAGCGCGAATCGGAATTACTGGATTTATTTGTAACCCATGTAAATCAGATAGTAAAAAAGGAAGATATATTGAAAAGCATCTGGTATGATGTCAATAATGTATACAGCAGAAGCCTGGATGTGTTCGTATCCCGGCTCAGAAGAATTCTGGATGCCGATCCCAGCCTGAAGATTGAAAATATTCATGGTATCGGATACAGGTTAAGAAACATGAACCAGCGTTGATTCAGGATGTGATGATTTCCTTGTTAAGTAATATGGCATTGGCATGTTTTTTCAAAAGGCCCAGGGCATAATCCATGGATAAGGACAGATCTTCAACCCCTTTATAAGCATTAAAAACCATCAGCAAATGTTCGGTTCCACCCCGGATTGAGGTCCGTTCCTCGTCGCTTGTGGGAGTGCCTATTGGTCCCTTTGCGTCACGCAGCACAGGTAAATTTTCAATATTGAGAATGCCCCTGCCAATTGCGTTAAATAGTTCACCTGCCCGACCCAGGCCTGCCATTACCGGTTCTTCAATCAGTGAAGCATCAAATCCGCCGATGGAATAACCCGTTTTCAGTGAAACAAGATTGATCAGATCGACCAGGGTGTTGATCCGGTATAAATCCTGCCCCTTGACAATCCGGCGCATCAACGCTTCAGCACTGGGACGGTAGCGGCTGGGATCTTTCCCGCAGGATGAATACATGCTTCGTGTAGCTGCTATCTGCGGTTGATCTTTAATGGAGTCAAAGGTTTGGCTTTCTCTTACCTGCTGTGTTATTTCCTGTATCTCGCTCCAGAGTTCCTTGCTGTGGTCGTTGTTTCGCACCCTGCATTCAATGATTCCGAGGGCCATGGAAGGATTTACATTCCTCAATTCGGGTTTAATGTCAACCTCAATACATACTCCCATATCCTAATTTTAGGGTAAAAATAAAAAAGGTAAATATATGTACCTTTTCAAGAGAAAATTCATATATTTAGTTGTTTTGGAAGCACTTGTAAAAACTGACACCACCAAACTTTAACAATACCTATGAGAACACTAAGAATTCTATCCGGACTACTCCTGATAATTAATGGAGTATTGCATATTGTTGAATATGTAAATGTTTCCAATGAAACTGGGAATATTGGGATTTTACTATTTGGTTTAATTTATATTGTAACAGGCACAACACTTTTTAATAGAAAGATCTATCCTATTTATCTAGGAATAATAATTCCATTCATAGGCATGACATTGTCGATTATAAAGTTCGGAGTTCCTGAGCTAATCTCATTATCAGCGCTATTCAAATTAATAGGCATAATTGTAATCATAATTTGTGCGTATTTATTAATAAAGCATAATAGATTAAATACTGCATCGAACTAAAACAGCAGCTTCCAACAACCGGTGAACGTTTTGCGTCACAAAGACTTTCATTGGTGCAATGTTCACAAAGCCCGTACGCAAGCAGAAGATTGGTCAGAGTATGGAGAGACGGGGTTACTGCGTGAGCCCGGTATGGGGGTGCTTCATTCCCTTAAAGCGGGAGGCGAGGTTACTTCGTGAGCACCGGTTGGGGGGTGCTATGCAAGAATATGGAACACGCACCCTGTGGGTTATTTTTTTTGCTTTCGACATGAAATAAGCAAGCTTTTTCATGTCTCAGCAAAAAAATACCCGGCCTGAGGCCGGGTGCGTGTTCCATATTCTTGTAGCGAGAGGCGGGCTTGAACCGCCGACCTCATGATTATGAATCATGCGCTCTAACCAGCTGAGCTACCTCGCCATTCAAACCTCTTATCTTTACAAAAAGAGGTTGTTCATTATAAAGAGGCAGCAAAGATATAATTTTTGATGAAGAATGAAAAAAAGTCGAACATGGAAAGAATTTTATAAAAAGGATATCTGAAAATATTAAGGGATCCGGTTCATAGCCCGCAATGCAGTATGATATTTCTGTTCAACAACCATTTACTACTTAGTGTAAGATTTGTAATTGCTGTCAACCCAATAACGGCATTTTGTCAAAACTTTTCATCCTTTTTGTAGGGCTTACGTTATTATAGCAAAACCAAATCCGTAAGCAATGAACACATTTGAAATTGAAGCTACCAATTCCACACCATCGGTTGTATATAAAGCCGAGGGAAAACTAATCATCAAAGGCCGCTCCTTTCCTGAGAATGTGGATGAATTCTATAAATCGGTTTTCGACTTGCTAGAAGAATTTAATACTCGGGTTATGATCGTTGATATTGACCTGGAATATATCAACAGTGCATCATCGAAGAAAATTCTCTATCTGTTGAAAATGCTGGATAAGAATCCACATATCACCGATCTCACCATTATTTGGAGATATGAAGAAGATGATGAGGACATTCTGGAAAGCGGACAGATTTACGAAGAATTTATGATGAAAGCCACGTTTCAGTATTCAGAGCACAAGGCAGCTGCATAATCAGTACAGCCTTCCCTTCCATTAATTATACATTTACTTCTCAATTATGCAGACAGCAAAATCCACAAAGCTGATAAAATTTATCTTTCGTCTTTGTTTATTTACTCCAATGAAGTGATTATATTTATCTGATTGCTTAGTTATTGTTGCAAATACAGGTAAAAATTGCTGCAAACCTAAACTAAACAATAGTTTTAATGAATCTATCACCTAAATCTTCTTGTTAATCAAAGAATACTACCGATTGAAGTCATTTGTACGTTTAATTAACAGTAAACCAACCCACAAAATATCATGAACTCAATAAATTCAAAAGCTACAGCTACTCTCCCAGAAGTGGTTTATATGAAAAGTGGCAAGCTCTTGATCAAAGGCAGGTCAATACCTTCAGATGTCAGGGATTTTTATCAGCCCTTGATAGATTGGGCCTCTGAGCTGAAAATCAAGTATCTGATTGTTGATTTGGAACTGGAATATATGAACAGTGCTTCTGCCAAGAAGTTGCTTTATATGCTCAAGATTTTGGATATCAACAACAATGTAGAAAAGCTTACTGTCAGATGGCATTATGAAGAAGGTGATGAAGAAAGTCTGATCAGTGGGCAAATTTTTGAAAAATTGCTGACAAGGGCCGAATTCAAATACACAATGCATCGGGAAGCTGCCACAAATTAGGATGATTCATGGCAAATGGCTTGTTTGCAGGCTTTTTTCGAAGAATTAAAAGTTTGCAATGCCAAAACATTTTTTATATATTGCACAAAGTAGGTAAATGCAATTTACAACCCATGACAAAAATACGCTGACATTTTCATGAAGAAAAAGATCATACTTGAATATACCCTCAATTCTTCACCCAGAGTTTTATTTCCCCGTTTAAGCACGCCAGGTGGCTTATCCGAGTGGTTTGCTGATGATGTGAACATCAATGGACACCATTACTCTTTTTTTTGGGAAGATACAGAACAAAAAGCCGAAGTGATTCAAAGAAAAGAAAACAGGTATATCCGTTTCCGATGGGTGGAATCGGAAGAACCCGAATCAGGCTGGTTTGAGTTCAGGATCAACACAGATGAGCTTACAGGTGATACGGCATTGATCATTAGCGACTTTGCTAACGATGAGGATCGCGAAAGTACTATTGAACTGTGGAATTCACAAATTGCCAAGCTTAAACATGTTCTTGGCCTCTAGTTGCTTTTCCTGTTGCGAAAATATCCTAGCTTTGTACTCGTTTACTAAATGAGTTCAATTTATTTCTTCTTGCTGTGAAGCGACTGCACAGACTGATTATCATGTCATTTATAGGGCCATTTGTAATGACCTTCTTTATCGTGCTTTTCCTACTGCTCATGCAATTCCTATGGAGGTATATTGATGAGTTGGTTGGAAAAGGTTTGGAGGTCAGTGTAATTGGCGAACTTTTACTATATGCTTCTGCCGGATTGGTTCCGCTTGCCCTGCCACTTGCAATCCTGTTGTCTTCATTAATGACCTTCGGCAACATGGGCGAGTTTTATGAACTTACGGCAATCAAAGCTTCCGGTATTTCTTTGAGGCGTATCATGCAGCCCATCATCATCCTGGTAATCTTCATTACCATAGGATCTTTTCTTTTCTCAAATAATGTGCTTCCGGTTACAAATCTTAAGATGAAGTCACTGATATCGGATGTGAGAAGACAGCGTCCGGAAGTTTCCATTATTGAAGGTGCTTTTTATAACGGACTTGGCGATTACAGCATTCGCGTAAGCAAGAAAGATCCTGTCTCCAATATGCTTTATGGTCTTCAGATATATGACCATTCCGCAGGAAAAGGAAATATTATAGTTACCATTGCCGATTCGGGCAGGATGAAGATGACCGCCGATAAAAGAAACATGATCATCGTGCTCTGGGACGGGCACAGGTATGAAGAAGTAATTGAGAACAAGCGCCGGCGCGAAAGACGATTCCCGCATCAGACCCTGAGGTTCAAGGAACAGCAATTTATTATTGAATTATCAGGCTTTGAATTGTCTCGTTCCGATGAAAGCATATTCAAAAATGCTTACCAGATGCTGAATGTTCAGCAATTACAGAGAGCTGTTGATTCAATTCAGCTTGATTTGAAAAGCAAAACCAGGGATTTTCATGTTTCCATGATCAACAGAAGCCTGTTGCGGTTCAAATCAAAATCCCGTAATCCTGATGATTTTGAACAATACGTTGGCACCGGAAGTAACAACTTGCCACCCGACACTAAAACCATGGAACAGGCAAATACCATTCCAAACAGTTCCTCTGTGAGCCCGCAACACGAATCCCTGAATGCCGAGGCTCGAAAAGCCAAAGCCAGAAGATTGGCACTTATGAAAAGAGCAGATCTGGAGCGGTCAGGCCGACATCCAACAGTAGATTCCGAAAAGCAAAGAATTACCCGACCGGCACCTCCCGTTCTTAAAAAAATAACCAACTTCGACACACTGGTAGCCTCTTTCAGTGCAAAAGACAAATTAGAGCTCATCAATTCTGCGATGGATAATATTGCTCAAAGTCACTTCCAAATAGCCAGTGCCACTTCCACAAACGATTATGAAACCAGGTTGCTCAGAAGACATGAGATTGAATTGCATCGCAAGTTTACCCTGTCTATGGCATGCCTGATATTTCTTTTTATAGGTGCACCACTTGGTGCTATTATCCGCAAAGGAGGACTCGGATTACCCACAGTTATTTCGACTTTACTTTTCATTTTGTATTATATCATTTCCCTTACCGGCGAGAAATTTGTAAGAGAAAGTATACTTTCTGCTTACCAGGGCATGTGGTTGTCTTCCTTTATCCTGGTTATTGCCGGAATATTTCTAACTTATCAGGCAACCAATGACTCCGCCATTCTTAATGTGGATACCTATATAAACTGGATTCGTGAAAAGATAGGAATCAGGAAAGGAATTATGCTGGAAAAGAAGTTGCACGTCTCGGGTCGCTTTGAGTTAATTGAAATACAAAAAGATGAGCTGATTCATGAATTCAGGAATTTGGGTGAGTCTGCTGCATCATGCATGAAAAGACTGAAGGAAGACAATAAATGGCCGCTACTGATCAGGAAATCATTTGAAAACAGCGGATTCATGTATCTGATTGAATTTGGAATCCATTATAACAGTTTCCTCGACAGGGTTATTCTAAGCGAATGGTTCAGGATTCCATATTTTAAAAAACGTTTGTCTGAATTTCCCTTTTTATATGGCAGAACCCGATCGACCATTTTTATCAATAAGACTTTAATCTGGCTGGCTGTGATCATATTCCCCTTAGCACTGATCCGGTTGATACATATCAGACTGAAGGTAAAACGAGTGATGCGGCAGTTGAAACAAATAAGTGATTTATCCTCGGGTATGATCAATCTTTTAAACAGCTCGGCACTGAAATCAGAGATTGAGCAGCCATCATGAGAATCCTCCAGGTTTGCCCCAAGCCTCCCTATCCTCCGAGGGACGGAGGATCACTTGCCATGTTTAACCTGGCGTACTCACTTAAAAAGCTTGGCCACCAGGTATCGGTGCTCACCATGTTTACAGGGAAACACAGACTCACTGCCGGCCAATGCCAGAAATTCTCCGAAATGATGGAAGTTCATTCTGTCTATGTGAATACCACTCCCGGCTTGTTCCGTGTAATTAGCAACCTGCTTTTCTCTGACAAGCCTATCCATGTTGAACGTTTTTTTTCAAAAGCGTTTGAAACCGAACTCTGCCGGATATTGAAAGCAAACCGTTTTGATGTGATTCAACTGGAAGGACTTTACCTGGCAGCCTATATTCCGGCAATCAGAAAAAACACTGACGCATTAATAGCATTCAGGGCTCATAATGTGGAGCATGAGATTTGGGAACGTATGGAGCAAGGTGAAACCAACATTTTCAGAAGAGCTTACTTTCGTGTTCTTGCCAAAAGAATAAAGTACTATGAGCAACAGGTAATGAATCTTTATGACATTCTGGTGCCGATCACTAACCGGGACCTCGATCATTTCAGGGCAATGGGGAATACCAATCCCGCATTTATGTGTAACGCCGGAGTGGACATTGATACCGAAACGAGAAATAGAGAACCACAAGCTGAACAGTTGCCTTCAACTGCGGCTTCATTGTTCTTTGTTGGATCGCTCGACTGGATTCCAAACCAGGAGGGCTTGCTTTGGTTTGTGAATAGGGTTTTTCCTCAGATCCACCATCGGTTTCCGGCGGTGAAATTTCATATTGCCGGCAGAAACACTCCCCAGTCACTGCAAAAGAGTTTAAACTATCCGGGAATTCTGTTTCATGGTGAGGTAGCCGATGCACGTCTTTTTATGGCAAAGCATCAGATTTCCATCGCTCCCTGCTTTTCAGGCAGCGGAATTCGTGTGAAAATAATTGAATCCATGGCCCTTGGTAAACCGGTAGTCACGACCACCATAGGTGCCGAAGGATTGAATGCAGTCCACAACGAAAACATTGTAATTGCTGACAATGCCGATGATTTCTTTCGCCATATTGAAAGACTGATAGAATTTCCCGAACTTTGCCGAAGCATAGGTGACAGTGCTAAGAATTTTGCCGCCAGAAATTTTGACAACAAAATCCTTGCATCCGCCCTGGCCGGATTTTATGAAAAACATTTGAAATGATCCTGAAAGCACTATTCTGGTTTTTCTTTGGAATTATTCTTTATACCTATCTCGGTTATACGATCATCCTGCTTGTTATTGCCGGCATCAACAGGTTATTTCATTTACAAGGAAAACAGATGCAGGATAGCCTGCTGCCCGAGGTCACCCTGCTTGTACCAGCCTATAACGAGGCCCGGTTTGTAATCCGCAAGGTGAACAATACCCTGGAACTTAATTATCCGAAGGAGAAACTTAAAATCATCTGGATTATAGACGGTACAAATGATGATACTTACAATCTGCTCTGCCGCTATCCTGAAATCATGGTGATGCATGAAAGAGAGCGCCGCGGAAAAATCCACGCCATGAACCGGGGCATGAAAGCAGTAAGTTCACCCATTGTGGTTTTCACAGATGCAAATACCATGTTGAATAAAGATGCCATCTGGGAAATAACAAAACTATTTGTGGATAAAAAAACCGGGTGTGTTACCGGAGAAAAGCGGATCAGTGAATCTGAAATGCAAAAGGCAGTAGATGCGGGAGAAGGACTTTACTGGCGCTATGAATCCCTTATCAAAAGGCTTGAATCTGAGACCGGTTCGGTAGTGGGTGCTGTTGGTGAGATCTTCGCCATTCGGACAGAATTATTTAGCGAAGTCAAAGAAGACACCCTGCTGGATGACTTCACCATATCGCTGATGATTGCCCAACAAGGTTATCGGATTAAATATGCACCCCATGCCATCGGAACCGAAACAGCATCCCTTTCTATTTCTGAGGAGATCAAAAGAAAGATTAGAATTGCAATTGGCGGGCTGCAAACCCTTACCCGGTTAATCGGGATTCTGAATCCTTTCAGAAATGGCTTTCTAACATTCAAGTATATCTCACACAAGGTATTCAGGTGGACCATAGTACCCTTTGCTTTTCCGATTATTTTTTTGCTCAACCTGATCATCGTGCTTACACCGGGTAATACCAGTCTTTACACTGCTATTTTTATAATTCAATGCATCTTTTACCTGCTTGCGCTAACCGGAAGACTGCTGCATAATGTAAGAATTAAATTCAAAGCCCTGTTTGCGCCCTATTACCTGTTTGTAATGAATTATGCGATTATCGTTGGCTTTTTCAGGTTTTTCAAAGGCGACTATTCAGTTAAATGGCAAAAAGCCAGTCGTATCTGACTTAATTCATTGCCTTGTTTCTTATAAATTCATTACTTCGTACTGAAGAAAACATTGGATTCATTTTCAAATTGTAATTTTGTACTTATTTTATTGAATTTTGCAACTATGCCGGAAAAGGTAAAAAACAATATGCTGATCGAGCTGAACACGGTTAAGGAAGCCGTTGCAGACATCCAAGCAGGAAAGGTTATTATTGTTGTGGATGATGAAGATCGCGAAAACGAAGGTGATTTTATTTGTGCTGCCGAACTCATCACACCTGAAATAGTGAATTTCATGGCCACCTATGGCCGCGGACTTATCTGCGCGCCTATACCTGAAAAGCGATGTGAACAGCTTGAGCTTGAATTGATGGTAAGTTCTAATACTTCTCTGCACAGCACGCCCTTCACCGTTTCTGTTGATTTACTTGGAAATGGCTGCACAACCGGAATTTCCACCAGTGATCGGGCAAAGACTATCAGGGCGCTTGTTGACCCTGACACACGGCCGGAAGATCTGGGAAGGCCCGGTCATATCTTTCCGCTGAAGGCCAAAATCAAGGGTGTTCTGCGCAGACCCGGGCACACTGAAGCTGCCATAGATCTTGCCCGGCTTGCCGGGCTCAAACCCGGAGGCGTTCTAGTAGAAATCATGAATGAAGATGGGAGTATGGCCCGTCTGCCTGATTTGATGATTATGGCAAAAAAACACAAATTGAAAATCATAACCATCAAATCACTTATTGCCTATTTACTCGAACAGGAAAGTTTAGTAATTAAAGGCGACAGAGCCAAACTTCCAACCAAATTCGGAACCTTTACCATCATTCCCTTTATACAGAAATCCAACCGGATGGAGCACGTTGCGCTGATCAAGGGCAATTGGACACCCGAAGACCCTGTTATGGTAAGGGTTCATTCATCGTGCATGACCGGCGACATCTTCGGTTCATACCGCTGCGATTGCGGCTCGCAATTACATAACGCCATGAGGATGATTGAGAAGGAAGGCCGGGGTGTTATTGTTTACCTCAATCAGGAAGGCCGGGGAATTGGACTTTTTAACAAAATCAAAGCATACAATCTGCAGGAAAAGGGACGTGATACCGTGGAGGCCAATCTTGACCTTGGATTTGAAGAGGATGAACGTGATTACGGAGTGGGAGCAAGCATTCTCCATGCCCTTGGATTGGGCAAAATAAGACTGATTACCAACAACCCGGTAAAAAGAGCCGGACTGGAAGGCTATGGAATCTCCGTAGTGGAGAATATTCCGCTGAACATTCCGCCTAACGAACACAACCTGTTTTACCTGAAAACAAAAAAGAACAAAATGGGTCACCTGCTTGAACTTCTTGAAGATACCGACTTTAAAATAGCTAACGGCGAAAGCAAATGAATGTGAGCAAACCCGGTATTGTGTTCCTGGGAACACCAGATTTTGCCGTTGCCTCTCTTAAAGCCATTATTGACTCGGGATATACGGTGAAAGGTGTAGTTACTGCACCTGACAAGCCATCAGGAAGAGGTCTTCAAATGCATGCTTCACCTGTTAAACAATTTGCTGCCAGCCAAAACCTTCCGGTGCTTCAACCTTTGAAACTGAAAGATCCTGAATTCCTGAAGGCTTTGCGCAATCTGAAAGCAGATCTACAGATAATAGTAGCTTTCCGGATGCTTCCCGAAGAAGTATGGAGCATGCCTCTTTTAGGAACTTTTAATCTGCATGCGTCCCTATTGCCTCAATACAGAGGTGCTGCGCCCATTAACTGGGCAATCATCAACGGCGAAACCCATACAGGGGTCACAACCTTCTTTTTGAACCACGAAATCGACAAAGGATCGGTGATTTTCACCGAGGAAACACCCATCGGGGAAAACGAAACGGCCGGAGAATTGCATGACCGGCTTATGGAAACAGGAGCCCGGCTGGTTGTCAAAACCATCGCCTCCATTGCTGAAGGAACTGCCAAAATTACGGAACAACATTTATTACCGGCTGTTGGCTTGTTGAAACCGGCCCCAAAGATCTTCAGGGATGACTGCCGCATTCATTGGAATCGTGATACCAGGGCTATTCATAACCTGATCCGGGGTCTGAGCCCCTACCCTGCTGCATGGACTGAGATCTTAAATAATAATGGAGAAACCGCAACTGCAAAAATATACGCTTCCAGTCCGGTTAATCTGCCCCACCAGTTTAGCCCCGGTTCAATTGAGACCGACTCACAGACCTTCCTAAGGGTTGCTGCAACAGATGGCTTTATAAATATTGAAAGCATCCAGCTTCAGTCAAAGAAACAAATGCCTGTTGCTGAATTTCTTCGCGGATTCCCTGATGCATCAGGTTGCCGGTTCCTTTAACGGAATTTTTATTCCATATTCAGATCAATCCGGAATTCCTCTTCTCCCGATTTTGATTCATCATCCTCCTTCAACGCAGGCTTTTCAATTTCTCTTTTTACAGTTTTGCGCAACTGCAACACAGTGCCAACCGAAGGCCGGGTACCCGGGTTCATGTCATTCATCAGATACAACCTCGGCAGACGGACGGCATAAAGCTGTGAAATGGTATACATGGTTTCACCTTCTTTTACAGTATGCGTATTTTTACCCAATTCAGCCTTATTGCGTTTGGGCTGGAGATAAATAACCTGTCCGGCAACCAGTGAATCGGGCTTGGCAATATCATTGTAACCCGGTATTTCCCATGACATTTTCCCGAATTCATCAGTTAAGGATTCATATGTATCCCCTGCGGTTGCAATGATGTACTTAACCCGGTTTCTTTCCAAAACACTTCTTGAAGGGGATGTATTTCGGGGTGGATTTGGCCGTGAATGAACCGCCCTGCCTTTTTCCGAATTTCTGTCATAATTGTACAGATCAAACTCCTCAATGATGTCAATGAGTTTATCGGCATAAGTGGAACTTGTTGCATAACCGGCTTTTTTCAATCCTTTTGCCCAGCCCTTGTAATCGGTGATTTCCAGTTCAAAAAGAAAGGCATATCTTGATTTGGCCCTGAGGTAATCAGAATGGTCCCTGTATGAGTCTTCAACCGACGCATATTTTCTGAAACACTCATTTTTGGCATCATCGTCCTGATAAACTTTTTTACCTGTCCAGTCATTATGGCACTTGATACCGAAATGGTTATTTGCTCTTTTTGCCAGACTGCTGTTGCCATCGCCGCTTTCAAGAGCTCCCTGGGCAAGCGTAATACTTGCAGGCACACCGCTCCGCTGCATCTCATGAATGGCCATATTCTTGTATGTTTCAAAGTATTCCGACCGGGTCATCCTGTCTGATGACTGGGCCATCACCAAACCAGCTGATAAAAATGTTCCTGTCAGCAAAAATGCGATTTTCATAATTCATGAATTATTTGACAAAATTAACGCCGATACAGGAGTATCTGTTGTTAAGAACAGGCTGGTTTTTTAACAAAATCAACAGAATTATCAATATCAGGAAAATTTTGATAGGGTAAACCGGCACCCGGAGGTCATAGGATGTGCAATATTAGTTATGCAGGTTAGTTGGGTTAACCTGGGATGCCGCTTTCGCGGCATCCTTATTTTAATCCATGGTAATGCGTGATCCAAATTTTTTATTCTCGAGTTTGGTGGCTTCAGTAATCACGCTTTTGCTGCCTCCATGTTCTATAAAGAAAAGTGCTGCTTCCATTTTAGGGGCCATGCTGCCTTCTCCAAACATTCCCATCTGCAAATATTTCCGGGCATCATCACGGCTAATAAATTCCGCTATTTGCTGGTTGGGCTTTTTGTAATTCAGGTAAACATAAGGAACATCGGTGAGAATGTAAAATTCATCTGCGCCAATCGTCACAGCCAGTAGTGCCGAAGCCATATCTTTGTCGATTACAGCCTCAACCGGCCGGTAATTCCCCTTGTTGTCAATATACACGGGAATTCCTCCCCCTCCTGCTGTAAGAACAATATTTCCTGAGGCAACAAGTTGCTTTATGATGTCACTGTTAAGTACGTCAACCGGCTCAGGAGAGGCAACAACTCTGCGGTATCCTCCGCCTGACTTGATTTCTTCCTTGAAAATCCAACCCTTTTCTTTTTGAAGCCTGTCAACCATTTCTGCTGAATAGGTGCGGCCGATCCTTTTCACCATATTCCTGAAAGATTTTCCTTTGCGGTCTACGACTACCTGGCTGATGAAACTGATTACGTTTTTCCTGATTCCGTGCTTATTCAGCACATTCCGGAGAATACGTTCAATCATGTACCCGATTTCACCTTGGGTACCGGCAACGCATACGTCAAGAGGCATCTGTGGTATCCCATAGGTTGATTCGCCGGCATCATTCCGCTGAAGCAGATCACCAACCTGGGGGCCATTCCCATGAGTAATTACCAGATCATACCCATCACGCAATAAAAAAACCAGGTTCTCCAGTGTTTTAAACGTGTTTTTCTCCTGTTCCTCAATGGTACCTCTTTGATTATCACGTTGCAGTGCGTTTCCGCCCAGTGCAACAACGGCCAGTTTGCTCATTGCAATTGCTAAAAAATATTAAGATAAAAGGTATAACAACCAGCCTATTAAAAAAATGACAATGGTCTTGTTATTGCATTTCCGAGTATGCGCATTATCTTTATATCTGATTAACCATTATTCGCAGCAATGGAAATGATGAGAGTTTTTGATATTCTTGATGTGCTGATGGCCATCTGTCCTGAGAAAGAAGACATGCTGGTTAGTATTGACAAGAATGGCTGGTCCAGGTATTCGGTCAGAGACTATGTGCAGCAGGTGGAAAACACAAGCTATGGACTGATGACACTGGGTTTAAAAAAAGGTGACCATGTAGTTACCGTTTCCAATAACCGCCCCGAGTGGAACATCATGGACATGGCACTCAGTCAGATTGGCGTTATTCATGTACCTGTTTATCCCACCATCAGTGAAGATGATTATGACTATATTTTGCGCAATTGTGAACCCAGGCTGGTTATTGTATCTGACAAATCGTTGCACGACAAGTTGAAACCCATTGCAGAGAAAATTAGTACCTGTAATGGTATTTACAGTTATAATGAAATTGAATCGGTAAAAAACTGGAAGGAGATCGTGAATCTTGGGATCACCCAGGCAGAAAAGCTGAACAAGGACCTTGAGAAAATCAGAAAAACCCTTGCTCCTGAAGACCTGGTCACCCTGATTTACACTTCAGGAACCACAGGCAATCCCAAGGGGGTCATGCTCA
>CAYVBH010000078.1:0-14117 GCA_964449015.1 uncultured Bacteroidales bacterium | reverse complement strand
TAAGTAATAAATTAAATTTTGGAACTATGAAAAAGAGGATTACTCAAAAAGTGTTGGCAACTCTTACAGTTGCTTGTTTGATGATTAGCGGGGTATTTGCGCAAACTCATAATGGAAGTGCTATACCTGCAGCTGGTTCTACGTGGACGGCATATGCACCTACTACCGCTACTGGCGCTTTCCCTGGTAGCATCGGTGCTGAAGCAGCAACCTACATAACCCAAGGTACTACAATTCCCTTGTGGGTAAGGCCTGATCCTTATTTCCATCCGAATTATGATCCGACTGCTGCTTCTCCTGTCTATACCACGACAAATGGTTTCACATGGACATGGACTGTTCCTGCAGCTTTAACCTATAGTCAGGCTACATTTGCCGCTGCCAACAGCAATGACAACTACATTACCCTTACAGCTCAGTCAGGAGCTACCCTAACACCTGTGGGTCCATATACCATCTCAGTGGTTGAAAATGCCCCTGCTGCTTATGGAAGTTGTGCCGGAGCTGCACAAGATATTACTGTTAATGTAGTTGCTGCACCTTCCTTCGCGCTGACCAGTGGTGCTGATGCTACATATTCACTCTGTGAAGGGAATGTCGGGCTTCCCACAGCAATTAATACAACCATTTCAGGTGGCTGGCAGAATTACAGACTGGCATGGAATTTAACCATTACTACGCTGGATGCTGGTGGTAATATTGAGTACTATTATACCGATCAAGCAGGTGCCGGACAATCACCTGCCGCAACCCCAGTATATGCTGTGAATCATACAACAGATGAAACAACCAATCCGTTTCAGGCTGTTGCTGCTGCAACAACCACACACAACATCATGACTGTTCCCTCATTCCTTGTAATTGATAATAATGGCGTTACAGCCGGTGGTGATGCTATAACAAGATATACTTATACACTTGTAAGCATCAACGATCAGGCTTCTCGCTACGGTAATTTTATTACACTAGTTGGAGACGATACTGATGCAGCTGCATTTACATATTATAATGCTACAGCTGCTGCTGATCAGGTTGTTGTAACCGTATATCCTGCTCCTGTTACCGGTCCTATCTATCACATCAACAATACCTGGGCCCAGTAATTATACCTGACCGGGAACAGGCATTCACCGCATAGTTCTTAAAATGAATGCCTGCCTGGTTTGAATTTGCTTGCTGATTCTTCAGGGCTATGAAACCTGTAATGAATTGCAACGAAGTGATTTGTGATGAGCTGCATTAATTGCAGCCGGATGGAGAGATTATAAACCACAGTATCTGTAACAGGACTTGTTTACGCGATCAGTTATATTAACCCTCTTGCTTTTCATAAGCTCCTTGATGCCAACGCACGGGCAAAGTTTACCCTTTGCCTGTGCCGGCTCAGTGGAGGCTTACGGCGTTACCGGGTACCCGAATTCGTTATTTATATGGGATGTCGTTGGAGGTACGATCGTGGACAACAGGAATGACTCGGTTCTCATTCACTGGGATCGTGAACAAGGTCCGCACAGTATTACCGTAGTGGAACGAACTGAATTCAGTTGTTATGGTGACCCGGTTGGTGCTACTGTTCCGGTGAACGGACCTGTTGCCAACATCGGAGATAACGAGGAGGTCTGCCTGAACGATATCATTACATTTGATGCTACCACATCTTACGGTTCCGGGGTTACCTATCTGTGGCCCGACGGAAGCACTAGCAACACCTATTCAACCGGTACTGAAGGTTATGTATGGGTGAGGGTTACCGGAATGGATGACCTTTGTTCTGATACAGACTCAACATACCTTACTGTTAACTCCCTTCCTGTAGTTGACCTGGGTAAGGACACCACACTTTGCGGAACCGAAACCATGTTGCTGGATGCCGGATTCTTTGCCAACTATGAATGGTCAACCGGTGATGTAGTCAATCCTATTACTGTAGACGGAGATCGGATTGAACCGGAGACGGTTTGGGTGAATGTCACAGACGAAAACGGTTGTCGCGGATCCGATACGCTGATCCTGAATGTTTGCGATGCAACATTGTTGTTCAGAGATATGCCGAACACCATCACTCCGGGAGATAAGGATAAGTCTGAAAGTAAAAACGACCTGTGGGTAATTCCGCATATAGAAATTTTCCCTGATGCAGTTCTTGAGATATATGACCGTTGGGGTAGGCTGATTTATCGAACAGATGATATTGCAAACAATCCCTGGGACGGAAGCTCCATGTCTGGGGTTGAAATGCCCATGGACGCCTACTATTTCGTAATTGACCTAAACATTCCCAATGTGAAACCCATGACAGGGTATATAAATGTAATCAGGTAGGAATCAATCTTTTCCTTTGATCTACCTGGTATATTTCAACACCAATTCCAGCAATTTTGTACGATTCAAAGGTTTGGTTAAAAATTCATTGCAACCAGCCTGAATGGCTTCTTTCTGGTCATTTAACAAAGCATTTGCTGTTTGCGCAATAATGGGTATGGTTTTATTGAATTTCCTTATTTCCCGTGTTGCTTCAATACCGCTCATATCGGGCATTCTGATATCCATTAACACAATTGACAGATCGGGTTGATTGCGGACTGTTTCTACAGCATTTATGCCACTGGTGCATATTAAAAGCTCATTCCATTCTCCTTCCAGAATGGTTTTCAAATAGCTGATACTTATATCGTCATCTTCTGCAATCAAAATTCTGACCTTGCTTTTTAAGTTGATTTCTGGCAGGTTCTTGATAGCAGCTTCCAATTGAGCCTTTTTTGAAACCACACACGGAACAGCAATAAAAAATGTACTGCCCTCACCTGACTTCGACTCCACTCTGACAGAACCACCGATTATTTCAACATAGGCCTTCACAATGGAAAGTCCCAGCCCAGAACCTTCATAAGGACGAGTCAAACTCAGATCAGCTTGCACAAACCGCTCAAAAATGGTCTCCTTCTTGTTTTCAGGTATTCCTAATCCGGTATCCTTTAAATAAAAGATCAGATCACCCTTTTCTCTATAGGCACCAAACTCGACATATCCCTGTTGGGTATATTTAATGGCATTATTGATCAGATTTGTGAAAATACCATCAAGTTTAAACCGGTCCGACATGATTTTTATGTCTGAAACGGCATCCATGTTGAGTCTTAAGTCGAGTCCCTTAGCGGTTGCCTGCTCTTTGAAGAAATCATATTGATAGGTCATGATTTCACAAATATCAACCTCAACAAAGGAGATATCAATCTGACCTGACTCGATTTTGGAAACTTCTATTATTTTATTAATGGTTTCCAGCAACCGCTCACCACTTTGATTGACAACTTCTATGAATTTTTCTTTTTTGTCTTCAGTAAGGTTGGGCCTTTTCAGCAATTCAAGAAAACCCAGGATACCGTTCATGGGTGTTCTGATTTCATGGCTCACGTTGGCTAAAAATGCTGTCTTCAACCGGTCGCTTTCTTCAGCTTTTTCCTTGGCATAAATAAGATCCTGAATGATTTGTTTGCGCTGGGTAATATCACGGGCAATGCTCAAAATGGCCACTCGTCCCTGGTAGGTAACCAGACTGGAGTATACTTCAACCGGGATAATTTTCCCTTCTTTTGTCCGGTGTGAAGTTTCAAATATCTGAAGCTCATCCATTGGCATGTTTCCGGCCAATCCGGCAATTGCTTCCCGGGTCAGCGAGCTGTCAATTCCGGATAAGCCCAATTGCAGTAATTCCTCCTTGGAATAACCCAATATTCTGGTCGCGGTCCGGTTGACATCCAGAAGTATACCATCGAAGTCAATTACCCATATGGTTTCGTTCATACCGTCAATGAGTTCACGGTAGTTTTTCATGCTATCTTTGAGGGCGTCTTCAATTTCTCTGCGTTCTGTGACATCGGTTATAAATCCTTCAATGGCAACAACCTCTCCCTTCTTACTATAAACGCCACACTGCTTATCCCATAGCCACCTTATACGACCATCGCGGTGTCTGATCCGATATTCAATTTCAATAGGCACCTGCTTAAGGATGTTATCTGAAACTTCCATCCATACTCTTTCGCGGTCCTGCTCCAATATGATGTCTCCCCATGCTATTTTTTTTGAATAAAAGTCCTGATCGCTGTAGCCCGATATGACCATACAACCCTGGCTGATGTACTCCATGGGCCATCCGGGTGCAAATTGGCACCTATAGGCAATTCCCGACAAGTTACCAATCAGGCGTGATAAAGCCAGTCGGCTTTCTTCTGCCTTTAGTTCAGTGGATTTCATTTTTTGAATATCCTGGAAAGAACCATTCAGGCCGGTTATTAAGCTATTTTTATTGTAAACGGGTTCTCCGATGGTTCTAACCCATTTACGTTCGCCCTGGACGGTAATGATTTCCATTTCCTCATCAAAGGGAACACCGTCCGTAAAACACCGGGTGAATACTTCCTGTAATCTGATCTTCCACTCGGGTGCATAATAATTCATAGCCACTTCAATTGTAGGTGAGAAACCCTTTTTTTCGCCATGAATTTCGGCAACCACATCGGACCAGATTACCTGGTTAGCAGCCAGGTCTACCCGCCATCCGCCAAACCGGGCACTTTCACCAGCCATTTTGATCAGGCTGTAGCTTGAATGAAGTTCTTCCTCAGTCTTTTTCCTCTCGGTAATGTCCCTTGTAACACTGAAAATAACTTCATCTTCCCGGTTATAGAAGGAATTCCATGACAGCCATTTATAGGTTCCATCCTTGCAGCGATATCGGTTTTCAAACTGGTATACATCTTTTCCGCTGATCAATTCCTGATGGACCTGAATGGTTATGTGCAAATCATCCGGATGCAGGAATTCCTTAAAGGGTATGGAACAGAGTTCCTCCGGTGTCCATCCCAGCGTTTTTTCCCAGGCAGGGTTGAGCACTTTGAAATACCCGTCGAACCCTGAAATTGTGAGCATATCCAGAGAACGATTGAAAATCAGATCACTGGTCCTCAACTTGTTCTCAATACTTTTCTGTTCCGAAATATCACGGGCAGTAAAAATGATATCTGATGAAAGATGGTCCGGATTAATAGGTAACCAGGAAAGACTGACATCAATAAGGGTACCGTTTTTTTTCTTCCACACAGTTTCCTTTTCACCTTTACCGATCAGTGGAACCTGAATATTACTGCCATTTTCTGATTCGTCCCAAATGTCCCGGTCAGGATACAGCTTAACAAAATCCTCTCCCAGCAATTCCTCAACCGGGTATCCGGATATTTCACATATAATTGGATTCACTTCAACCAGCTTCCCGTTTTTAACCATTCCGATACCCGTTGGAGCCACCATAAATAAGGTTCTCATTTTCTGCTCGCTGATTCGTATGGCTTCCTCTGCCTGCCTCCATTCGGTGATATCACGAGTCACTCCATGAAAACCGGTAACCCTGCCCTGGTTGTCACGCATAAACGACACATTCATCCCAACCCAAATCAGGTTTCCATCAGCCCGTTTATGCTCCACTTCAAGCATCCTGGTGCGGTTCGGGTCGGAAGCCGGATCGTTTTCCTTTTCCAGTTCTTCTGTAAGAATTTGTTCGATTTTCCGGAGCGAGTCAGGCGGAAACTTCTCTTTCATGGATCGTAATATGTGTTTCTCCGGAGATTCTCCCAACAGTCGTTCAACAGAAGGACTTACATAGGTTGTTTTTAAGTTAAGGTCCGCAGTCCATACCACATCGGTGATATTCTGAGCAATACGACGATATTTTTCCTCGCTTTCCTCAAGTGCTTTCTTACGGGCACGCTGATCTGTCTGGTTGCTGATGACCAATACCACCCCAAGCACTTCTCCCTTCTCGTCTTTTATAGGAGCAGCATTGTATGAAATGGGAATTTCTTTGTTTTCCAGGGTTACAAGAACCGCATGATCCGTCAATTCAGCCACCTTTCCTTCGCGTATAACCAGATCAACAGGATTCTCCATGGGTTCACGGGTGTCTTCGTGAATAATCCTGAATACTTCCTCGACTTTTTTATGCCGTGCTGCATGTTCACTCCACCCTGTCATGATGGCTGCGCTTGGATTGAGATTTTCAATGTAACCGTTTTTATCTGCAGTAATAACACCCTCGCCAATACTGTAAAGAGTAGACCTCAGTTCTTCTTCCCTGAAGTTCAGCAATGCTTGCTTTGTATACAACTCCTTGTAAATATTCCGTTGCCTGTAATGATAAATCCAGGCCGTAATGAATCCGATCATTACGAAGCTGATCAGAATAATAATGGCAAGGTCTACAGCATGTTTATATAACTCACTGTATATCTCCTTTTGGTCAATTTCGGAAATCATATACCAGGATGTTTCGGGCACTTTTCGGATATCTGCCAGTACCGGCTCTCCTCTGTAATCATTTCCTTCAATGACACCTTCTTTTCCAAGTATTGCACATACGGCAGTTAAACTGGTTTCTTTTACAGATAACTTCAATGCCATTGGGGTCATCTGTAAATGCCTCAGATGACTCAGAAACGTAACACTATCCCCATCCTTTCTAACAATGTAGGTTTCTGCACTTTCGGATGGAACAGGCCATTTGTTTATCAAGGGGAAAAGGTATGCCTCAGGATCAACTCTGAAGACCAAAAAAGCTATCAGATTTTTATTTCGGTCAAATGCCGGTGAAACAAAATCAATATGAAGCTTTTTATAGGTTCTGCTGAAATAAAAGTCACTTACCACAATTTTTCGGGTCAGGCGAACTTCATCAAGAAGATCTTCATTTGAGCCGTCAATTATGCCGTTAGTATTGACGGTACTATATAGTAAATCACCTTTCTCTGAAAGCAATAAAATATTCTCATAACGGTTCCCACTCATGATGTGCAGTAATGCCTTCCTGAAATCAGACTCTGAGATTTGACTACCTAGAATAATATCTTCAATATATGAATTATAGGGAGCATTTGTAGAAAAGAATCGGGCTTCAGATAAACGTTCTTTATACCATTGGGTAAGTTGATTGATTTTCAGTTCGGATATTGCATGCAATTGGTTGTGGCTTTCAACCCGGATGAATTGCTTTTGGTATGTAAAATGAAAGAATGCTGCAATCAGCACTATGATTGCAGCTCCTGAGGCAAGCAAAATCATGCGGTACTGTAATTTTTTATTGTCTATTGATTTCATCTGGCCTATGTTTAATAAAAGTAGGTCGCCTGCCTCAATGATAAGGATATATTAAATTTATAAAAGGTTCATATCATTTCCTATATGTTAACAACTAAACAATTAAAAAGGCTTGAAGAAAGTACAATTTGTCTATTATTAGTCAGACAAAAATCGAACCTGGAAATTTCATCCACAGGTTTGGTTATTTTGTCAAATTGCATTCAAAATGGGCTGTTTTTCTGTTTTTATTGCTACGCAAGTAAAGAGTGCGGTTGTAAGACATTCATTGATCTACATCAACGTGTATTTTGATGTCAAACAACCATAACCTTGATCTGGATTTTCAGTATAAGAAGACAAAAAGTAAATTACATGATGAATTATTACAAAAGGGTTATTACCCTGATCGCATTCACCCTCACATTGACCCCCTTTATTACAGAAGCCCAACAATTGCCAGTATATAGTCAGTATATGATGAACGGTTTTTTGCTTAATCCTGCAGTTGCCGGTCATGAAGGATATACCGCCCTAAACATCACCGCCCGGGAACAATGGGCTGGTATGAAGGACGCCCCGGGAACCTATGCCCTTAGTTACCAAACCCGTTTACTGAAAAACAGTTATGTCTCACGTTCGGCCTCTATCCGTAGGCGTAAAAGGGTGATGTCACGAAGCGGCCGCGTAGGATATGGTGGATATGTATTTACTGATATGGCCGGAGCTTTTAACCGAACCGGCATTCAGGGAACTTATACTTACCACATTCCTTTCGATCGCTCTCAGCTTTCATTCGGTGTTTCTCTTACCGGTTACCAGTTTCGTATTAATGAAGAAAAAATCAGGCTCCTGGAAGAGGATGATGTGATGATGTATCAGACAGAAAAATCGGCCTTCATACCTGACGCCAACTTTGGTATTTATTATACCGACAGGAATTTGTATGCCGGATTATCCGCCATGCAATTATTCCAGACTCCCCTGAAATTGGGTGCAGACAAAGAAGGTCCCGGATTCAAGATGATCCGGCATTACTTTGCCATGGCAGGATACCGCTTTGAGGTAGGCAAGGATTTGCTGATGGAACCTTCATTCCTGTTCAAGTCCACAGAAAAGTTTATTTCCCAGATTGATGTCAACATGAAAATGTACTTCAAAGAAGATTATTGGGCAGGTGTTTCCTGGCGCACCGGTGGAAGTTACAGCCTTGTAGAAGAAACATTCAGCGGTAAAGGTTCTTCGCTTATCATCATGGCCGGCCTGCGGGTTGACAAGTTTTACTTCGGATATGCTTTTGATTACACTTTCAATGCCATAGGAGCCCGTACATTTGGCTCTCACGAGATCATGGCCGCCATTAAATTTGGAGATAACGCAAGAAGATACAGGTGGCTCAACAGGTATTAAAAGTTACGGATCAGGAAGTATAATTTAATTGCTGACAGGTAATGTAAAGGTAATTGTGGTACCCTTACCAAGAACACTTTTAACGGATATTTTGCCTTTATTGATCTCCACAAAATCCTTGCATATAAGCAATCCTAACCCACTACCTTTTTCATTCCTTGTCCCTATGGCGGATTTTTCCTCCCCTGCTTCGAAAAGGGATGTCATTTTTGCTGCTGACATGCCCGTTCCCGAATCGGTTACATGTATTTCTGCAAAGTCTCCATTTCTGGTAAGTCCAACTGATATAAAACCCTTTTCAGTATATTTAACGGCATTGCCTAGTATATTTCGGATCACTGTATTGATCATATTACGATCTGCAAAGACAACGGTATTAACCATAGCATCTTTTCTGAAGACAATCTCTTTTTCTTCCAACATGTCTTTGATCAAATTGTAATTGATATCAATTACTTCAGACAACCTAAAAGACTCAGGCTTATACTGTATATTCCCGGTTTGCGTTCTGGCCCATTGCAGTAGATTTTCAAGCAAATCATAAACTCTCTGGGAAGATTCAAATATAGCACCAAGAAATTTCAGTTTTTTCTCTTCAGCCAAATCCTGGAATTTTTTCAGCAGAATTTCAGAGAAGCTCAGAATAGCACTGAATGGGTTTTTTAAATCATGAGCAATGATTGAAAAAAGCTTGTCTTTAGTTGCGTTTAATACCGATAATTTTCTGTTTGACTCCTCCAGATATTCAGCCTGCATGACAATCATCTCCTGTTTTTTCATTAATTGTTCATTTGCTTCCTGCAAGTGTTCATTTTTCACCTTGAGTTCTTCAGCCTGTTCCTCGATTAACTGCTGACGCTCCTCCAGTACAGCATTGGATTCATTTAGTTCTTCAGCCTGGAGCATCAGCTCAGCGTTTTTTTCTTCAACCTCCTTAGTGCGTTTTTTTACAAGGTTCTTAAGTATTTCTTTTTGCTTTTTTAAAAGATTGATTCTGTAGTAGTAAAACCCCAAAGAGACGCCAAAAATGAAGAATAAAAAGAAGATCTTAAAAAACAATGTTTTCCACCAGGGAGGCCGAATGATGATTCGCAATGGAGCTATATTTTCATTCCATATCCCATCATTGTTAGATGCTTTAACTCTGAATGTGTATTCGCCCGGATTCAGGTTTGTATATTTTGCTTCTCTTTTGTTGCCTACGTAGTTCCAGTCGTCTTCAAATCCTTCCAGGTAATAGGCATATTGGTTCTGCGATGGCTGAGCATAGTGAAGCGCGGCAAACTGTAATGTAATGATATTGTTTTTATGAGATAGTGTTATCTCGCTGGTTCTGTAGATGGGCTCTTTAAGAACAACCCGATTGTTAACCGTATCTCCAACCTTAACTATCCTGTTGAATAGGAGTAATTCGGTAATTAAAACTTTGGATAAAAACGGATTTGGCTCTATCTTTTCCGGATAGAACGCGTTGAATCCGTTTCTTCCCCCAAAAAAAACCATACCATTGGTATTTTTAAAGTAAGCATTATGCCAAAACTCATTGCTCTGTAAACCATGATTCTCATTATAGTTGATGAATTCTTTTGTTTGGGGATTCATCCTTGAAATTCCATTTGTTGTACTTACCCAAATGAAACCATTTTTGTCTTCTACTATACCCACTATTCCATCAGCGGGCAATCCGTCTGCACTATTATAAACGTCGAAAGTAATAGTTGGAAAGTTTGAAAATGTGCCTGTAATTTCTTCATAGTTGACTACTTTGTTCAGGCCTCCTGCGGTACAAATCCAAAAGGAGCTGTCGCTTGCCTGACAGAATGCATTAATGGTATTATTGCTAATGCTTTTGGAATTTTTCTTTTCATTACCAAAATGTATGAATTTCGGATCGGATTTCCTCTTCTCATTAGCGGTTAGAACGCTAATTCCATTGCCATGGCCTCCGATCCAGATATTTTTATGCAGATCTTCTCCTATAGACCAAATGATATCGTCGCCTATGCTGTATGTATTAGCTGGATCAGGAACAAAAAAGTCAAATTCATCAATCTTGTCATTGTATCGCCACAATCCCGCCTCCCAGGTACCACCCCATAAAATACTATCACTATCTTCATAGATTGAAAAGGTCCATCTATCAAACCTGTAATTTTTGATATCGGGTTTTTGCCCGGAGAATGCAGGTTCAGGCCTGATTCTTGAAATCACTCCGCCTTCGCTACCTACCCAAACCTCGCCGTTTTTGCGTTGAACAAGACAGAGGGTACTGTTTCCACCTATTGTATTCGGATCATCAGGATCATGCAAATAATGAATAATCTTTGGCTCCCTTTCATTGGAAAACAGGATCCGATTAACGCCTCCTCCAACATCCAATCCTACCCATAGTTCATTGGAGTCAAGACTATGAATGGAAGACACTACATCACCACTTAGGGAATACTCTTTGGTGGGTATTTTCCTGATGTGCAGGAATTGTTTGCGGTAGAAATCTAATTTGTTTAAGCCGTAACTGAAGGTCCCAATCCACAATACACCGGAATTATCTTCGCACAATGAATATATTGTATTGCCATTAATAGTGGTATTATCAAAATCATCAGGCATAAAATGCTCAAGCATATCGGTTTCTGGCTTATACAAATACAACCCCTCCAATTCTGTTCCAATCCAGATATGATTATCGTGGTCGATTAGCAGGCAATTCCGACTTTCAGGAGTAACATTCATTTTCCTTGCACTCACTTTTCTGTAGGTTCTGTCGGTTTCATCGTATTGCAGTTTGATAATTCCATCATAGGTGGTACCTACCAGAATATTTTTCCTGTCATCTTCAATTACAGATCTGACGATATTCCCAACCCGGATTCCTGTATTCACTATTTCTTTCGACTGTGGATCAAAATGGTACAAATACTCGGAAAATAGTAACAACTGTCCATTACTATTTTCGAATACCCTGGTAAAAGGGTCAGACGAGCCGGAATACCTGAATTTTTCAAATCGGGTTTTTTTATTTCCATTTTTTTCAGGAGGAACATAAAGGTCCAATGCATTTTCAGTACAAATCCAAATATTGCCTTTACTATCTTGTGATACATTATATATTCTGTTGCCGCTAAGGCTTTCCGGGTCAGTTGGATTATGGATGAAATTTTCGAATGTTTCACTTTCAGGATCGAAACGGTTCAGCCCTGTCCTGCTGCCATTTACGATCCAAATATATCCGTCGTTGTCTTCCATAAGAAAGATAATATCATCACTGCTGAGACTGGTTTTGTCTTTGTCATTTTTCCTGTAAACCTTAAAAGTATATCCGTCATATTTATTCAGACCATCATAGGTGGCAAACCAAAGAAACCCGTTGCGATCCTGAATAATATAGTTTACTGTTGATTGCGATAATCCTTCTCGGGTTGTGATATGATCAAATACCGTTTGTTTGTATTGACCGAAACAGATATCGCCAAACAGATAAAACACTATAAATAAGAAGCATGGAAGCTGCCATACGCTATGTCGATCAAGTGATTTCATCTGACTTACACTGTCTTTTAGAGTGTATTTGCAATAAGATCAATCAAAAAGATTAATCAGTCACTTCAATTCCGAATCCTAAGTTACGAAAAAAGAATACCTCTCTCTCCGCAAAGAATCAATTAAAAATAGAAAACAGCATTGATCTGAATCAATGAGAACAATTTCCTGACGCAATAAACCACAAGGTGCATATCAACATCCAAATATCTATATATCAACAATATAATTTCAACCCAAGGTTTATAATGCCGTAAAATAAATCAAACCGAATGTCCATGAAAACAATTATAGCGCTGATATTCATTCTTAACATGACAATGACAGGTGTGACCGGTCAAATGTCTGATACGATTCGGAAAACCCGGTATGGTGTTGAACTAAGTCAGTTTATAACTGGTAGCGGATTCGCTTCAGGTTCAGAAATATATATAACAGTGCTGCCTGACAACAGGAAAAGTCTGAGCTTTGGAATTTATTTCTGCCCGGAACAGAAAAAGATATCGGGTGTTACCATGCATCATGAAGTAGCTTTGGTTCGATATCCTTTAGAGAAAAGATTTGCCCCTTATGCATTCTATAATATGATCTATCGTTTCACCCGAACTGGTGTCAAAAACCCTGTCGAAGACGGGTTAGTTGAATATGGATTATACAAAAGTTTTGAGCACCATTTGGGACTGGGACTTAATACTGCAATTACAAAAAAACTGCACATCAAAGGTGCCGTCGGATATGGTGTTTATTTTGGCTCTATCAAGAAACCCGCTGCTGCCGATATTATAACTGGGGAAGTAACCGGATCAAACGGCTTTGGCGCTATTGCCAAAATAGGAGTTTCCTATGTGTTTTGAATTATGGTAAGGACAATTCCTATTGATTAAGACATTTTTTAATTACTTCAACAACCGGATCAATTTTGATGGGTTTTGATATAAAATCAATAGCTCCAAGATTGCGCACCGTATCAATTGAATCTTTCGAATCAAAAGCGGAAATAACAACAATAGGCACATTTTCGAGCTTCAACTGAATTCGCATTTTTAAAAACTCATATCCGGAAACTTCAGGCATGCTCAGATCCAATAAGATCAGATCGGGCTTTTGAGTATTAATAATACTAATCGCCTGCTCAACACTTAGTGCCAATATAGCTTCAAATCCTGCTTCACTTAAGGCATATTCCAGTAAAAGCAAAGCGGTATTTGAATCATCAATACATAGTATTCTCTTTTTCATATTGCAAAAATCACCTTATTATAAAGCTACTATAAAAATTGTAAATATTCTATTAACCATGAGGTTTTTTAAGCAATATTGGTTAGCTTTAATAATAATATTGAAGCAATTACATTTGGGATATTGTGAATCAAATCTTTTGTACATTCATAGTTCTTAGCAAGTAGCCATCAGATGGAACCAAATCAGTATCTATTTCCTGCCTTCGATACACTAACGCCTGAACAGGCGGAAAGAATAACCAGCAATAGTTTTTTGGTTAATCATCGCAAAGGCGAAGAGATATTCAGGCAGGATAAACCCATATCTTACCTGATGTTTTTGATATCCGGGCTCGTTAAGATATTTAAAGAAGACCAGGAGAAACGTTCCTATATTCTAAAGATTATTGGACCCAACAAATTTGTCGGCCTTTTTTCGGCGTTTTATGAAAATCGATATCTGTTTTCTGCAACTGCTTTAGAAAACTCTGAAATGGTTTACATTAGTGTCCCTCTCATTAATGAAATAATAATGGAGAATGGCCGGTTTGCCAGGCAGTTGATACAGCACATCAGTATTGATGGCATAGAGCTGATGAATAAACTGCTTCACTTTCCCCAAAAGCAGGTTCCAGGCAGGATAGCCGAAGTGCTGCTATTTTTTTCAATTGACATATATGGCAAAGATGAGTATACCCTTCCTTTATCAAGGCAGGAACTTGCCGATCTGGTATATTCCACAAAGGAAAGTATTAGTCGCACACTCACTGAATTCAAGAATGACAGAATGATTGAAATTGACGACAGAAATATATCTCT
>CAYVBH010000077.1:7772-14393 GCA_964449015.1 uncultured Bacteroidales bacterium | reverse complement strand
CGTAAATGAATACCGGTATCCGCTAAATCGGTCCTATTATGGTGTACTTGTCCCTAAAATGATGTGGCGCAAGCTTGAGAATTTCTCTACCAACTCTTTGGCTCTGATCATTGCATCAACTGATTATGCAGAGGAGGATTACATTCGGAGTTTTGACGATTTCAAATCTGCCGTTGGAAGATGAACAATCGGGTACATGACATACACAGCTGCAATGTTGTGGAGCTTACAAAGATTCACCGGCCTGAAGGAAACATTACAATTATTCAGAACGGAAGTCATCAACCCTTTGACGTCAGGCGGGTCTATTACCTTTATGATGTACCGGGAGGATCCGAGAGAGGCGGGCATGCCCATAAGAAGCTTTACCAACTAATCGTTGCGGCAAGCGGTTCGTTTGATATTGTTATTGATGATGGGAGAAACAAAAAGATCATCCAGCTCAACCGGCCTTACTACGGCCTTCTGATTGTGCCGGGGATCTGGCGTGAAATTGTCAACTTTTCCTCCGGGGCAATTTGCCTTGTACTGGCATCTTTAAAATATGATGAAGAAGATTATATCAGGGATTACAAAGATTATTTATGTTTTCAGGACCTGAAAAATACCAGATAATTAGCACCCTTCTGCCTCTGCGGAAATATGGAAGCATCATTAGGCTGGTCGATGAAAGTGATGCGGAATTTATTTTCAGTTTACGAACAAATTATTTGCTTTCACGGTTTATTCATCAGGTTAGCAATGACCTGAATGACCAGCTGTTATGGATCCGTGATTACAAAAAAAGAGAACTGATAGGAGAGGAGTTTTACTTTATCAGCCTCAACCCTGAAAAAGGTGTACCTCAGGGTCTGAACCGCATTTATAACTTCAGAAATAATGAGTTCGAGCTTGGAAGTTGGCTTTATCTCCCGGATGATGACATTTCAAAGAGCATTCTTGGAGACATAGCCGTTAGGGAGATCGCTTTTGATAACCTGCGGTTTGAAACCTGCACGTTTGAAGTACGGAAGGGGAACAGGTCTGTTGTAAGATACCATCAGGGATACTCTCCGGATCTGACTGGGGAGGATGATGAAAATTATTATTTCAAGCTTTCCGCAACCACTTTTAATCAAAAGAAAGAAAAATACTTAAATATTCTGGGATATGGGTGCAGTAGATGATTTCACCGCAAAATTTCATGAACAATATTTTGATGCCGAGACTTTTGACATGAACTCTGAGACTGAGTTCAGGCAGATAAATTCATGGGACTCACTAACCGGTATGGCTGTTCTTGTAATGATAAAAGATGATTATGGAGTTGACATCCCCGCAGAAACATTCAAGGGTATGAAGACTGTAAATGAGGTTTTTGATTATGTGAATGCTGCTAAAAACGGGTGATGGAAGCATATCTTAATTTTATTGACTACTATTTGCCTGAGGCAAGGCTTACTAATGAAATGATCAATGCGGATCACCCTGAGTGGACCGCGGATAAAATATCCGAAAAAACCGGCATTTACAGCCGGCCAATTGCAGACTCGAATGAGTTTGCCTCTGATATGGCCATTAAAGCCTCTCAGAAGCTTCTCTCGGCTTCAGGAATTTCAGCAGGATCTCTCGATTATCTCCTTTATTGCACGCAGAGTCCTGACTATTTTCTACCGACAACCGCCTGTATTTTGCAGGACAGACTTGGGCTGACGAAAACATCTGGTGCTATCGATTTTAATCTTGGTTGTTCCGGATATGTTTACGGACTGAGTCTCGCTAAAAGCCTTATTGTTAGCAGGCAGGCCCAAAAACTTTTGCTTATAACCTCAGAGACTTATTCAAAGTTCATACATCCTAAAGATAAGGGAAACAAGACCCTTTTCGGAGACGGCTCCGCGGCATCAATAATTTCGTCTGAATCCAATGGTGATTTTAGTGCCAGAATATTGGATTTCGAATTTTATACTGACGGGAGTGGTTTTGACAAACTCATTGTCAGGAACGGGGCTATCAGGAACAGGAAGAAAACCGGAACAGATGAATTGGGAGAAGACGGTTCATTTCTTAAAAACGACAGTTATCTTTACATGGATGGTAAAGCAATATTCGAGTTTACATCATTTGTCATTCCTCCTTTACTTGACAGACTTCTTTTGAAAAGTAATGTCAGGAAAGAAGAGATTGACTTGTTTATTTTCCATCAGGCTAATATGTTCATGATGAATATTGCACGGAAGCGGTGCCAGATCCCTGAGGAAAAGTTTTTTGTTTATCTCCGCGATTGCGGAAATACAGTGTCCTCTACTATTCCGATAGCTTTAAAAGAGGCACATAGGCAAGGAAGAATACAATCTGGTATGAAAGTGCTATTGGCCGGCTTTGGGGTAGGACTATCTGCAGCAGTTAGTATTATTGAGATTGTATAAATATTGAATGATTAAGTTCCTCGACTTACGAAAAATCACAGATAGTTTTGAACCTGAATTATCTCAGGCAATTCAGCGGGTTGTCAGAAGCGGCTGGTTCCTGCTCGGGGAGGAGGTTGCTTCTTTTGAGAAGGAGTATGCTGAGTATATTGGCTCGAAGCATTGCATCGGAGTGGCAAACGGGCTGGATGCACTGAGACTCATTCTCAGAGCATATATTGAACTAGGGGTAATGCAGGAGGGCGACGAGGTGATCGTCCCGGCCAATACATATATTGCATCCATTCTGGCAATCACCGAAAACCGCCTCAACCCTGTACTGGTTGAACCGGACATAAACACATATAATCTTGATATATCATTAATTGAGCAGCACATAACACCCCGCACCAGGGCAATAATGGTTGTTCATCTCTACGGTCAGGCTTGCTGGTCCGGAAAACTTGAAGAGATAGCTGCCAGATACAATCTTAAGATCATTGAAGACAATGCCCAGGCTGCCGGAGCAATGATTCAGGCTTCAATTCCCGGGACTCACGTAAACAGCAGCACTGATGTACACTCTGCGCCATCTGTTATGCGCCGCACAGGCTCTCTGGGTGATGCCGCAGGCCACAGCTTCTACCCCGGCAAGAACCTTGGTGCTCTGGGGGATGCAGGTGCAGTGACAACAGATGATGATGAACTTGCGGCTGTTGTAAGAGCGATTGCCAATTATGGTTCATCCAGAAAGTATGTTAATGATTACAAGGGATTGAATTCCCGTCTTGATGAGATTCAGGCCGCCGCTCTGCGTGTCAAACTACCCCGTCTTGATAATGACAACCAACGCCGTCGTGAAATCGCTCAATATTATTGCAAAAACATAATCAATTCTGACATAAAGCTTCCTTTCCAAAACCAAAATGTTAACCTTTCTCCGTTAACCTTAAACCTTTCTCATGTCTGGCACCTTTTCGTCATCCGCCACGGAAGGCGCGATGATCTTCAAAAATACCTTTCTGAAAAAGGTATCCAGACACTCATCCATTATCCTACCCCGCCACATAAACAAAAGGCATATAAGGAGTGGAATAGCCTCGGTTACCAGATGACAGAACAAATTCATCAGGAAGTTTTAAGTCTGCCAATAAGCCAGGTCATGACAGATATTGAGGTCGAGCAGGTGATTGCTACTGTCAATACCTTTCAGTAACATGGATACAACAAGCAAGGCTCTGCATGCAAAATTGTTTTCAATCGAATCTAAATTAGATTGACCGACGACCAGAAATCATACCGTCAGATCTTTAAAGCTACCTCCCTTTTTGGCGGAGTACAGGTATTCAATATTATAATATCTGTTATTAGGTCGAAGTTTATTGCCGTACTTCTCGGACCTGCCGGTATGGGTATAGCAGGGCTGCTGACCTCAACAACAGGGTTTGTATCAGCACTGTCAAATTTCGGGCTTGGCACCAGCGCAGTTAAGAATGTCGCAGCTGCTCATGCTTCAGGCGATAATGAAAGGGTGCAGAAGGTTGTGTCTGTCCTGCGCAGGCTGGTGTGGATAACCGGATTGCTGGGGATGCTCCTGACTGCAGCACTCTCACCTTGGCTAAGTCAGATCACTTTTGGGAACAGGGACTACACATTTGCATTCATATGGATATCTGTAAGTCTCCTCTTCCAGCAGCTTAGCTCCGGACAGTTTGTAGTCCTGCAGGGACTCAGAAAGCTCAGTCTCCTGGCAAAAGCGAATGTAACCGGTTCTCTCATTGGGCTCCTTATTGCTGTTCCGGTTTATTACAAGTGGCGCCTCGACGGCATTGTTCCGGTAATAATCATCAGCTCATTTACATCGATGCTTCTCTCGTGGTATTTTGCACGCAAAGCAGGTGTAAAAACCGTAATGGTCCCGAAAGAGGAGATCCTGGGAGAGGGGAAGGAGATGCTGAAGATGGGGTTCATGATTAGCTTGAGCGGTTTGATTGCCACAGCGGTATCATATCTTGTCAGAATATATATTAGTAATACAGGGGGTGTTGAGCAGGTTGGACTATATACAGCTGGATTTGCTATAATAGGCACTTATGTTGGGATGGTTTTTACCGCAATGGGAACGGACTATTATCCAAGGCTCTCTGCTGTGGCGCATGATAATTTCAAAAGTAAGGAATTAATAAACCAGCAAGCGGAAGTTGCGATACTTATCCTTGCCCCAATTCTGGCAATCTTTCTGGTCTTCATTAACTGGGTTGTCATTTTACTGTACTCAACTAAGTTTATTGCAGTAAATGAGATGATCCACTGGGCTGCGTTAGGGATGTATTTCAAGGCAGCTAGCTGGTCTATTGCATTCATACTTCTTGCAAAGGGAGCATCAAAAGTGTTTTTATGGAACGAGCTGTTTGCTAATCTCTATGTAATGGCATTTAATGTATTGGGTTACAAGTTAGCCGGTCTGGAGGGACTCGGCGTTTCATTCCTTGCGGCTTATTTTGCATATTTCGTCCAGGTTTTTATCCTGGCAAAATTTAAATACTCATTTTCTTTTAATGTAGTATTCTACAAAGTTGCCGGAATTCAGCTGTTTATAGGGCTGTTATGTTTTGCGATCATGAGATCAATGAGTTCACCATGGACTTTTCTATTGGGGTCGGTCCTTATAATTTTTTCCGTTTTGTATTCTTTCAAGGAGCTTGATAAAAGAATGGAGCTGAAGGCCCTGTTCATAAAGAAGATTGATGAACGCAGATCGTCAAGCCGTGATTAATTTTGTTTTGAATCTATCCTGAAATTGACCTATACCACTTCCTGCATACTTAGATTTTATTTAAAGATGGTCTTAAATCACAAAAATGGACCCAATTGGCAGTTTAAATACCTCATCCAATAATTCCCTCAACGTAGACGAGCCTCTGGTCTCTATCGTAGTAATCACCTACAATTCAGCCAAATATGTGCTTGAAACGCTTGATAGCGCAAAGGCACAGACTTTTCAAAACATTGAGCTTATAATTAGCGATGATTGCTCAACTGACAATACACTCAGTATCTGCAAAGCTTGGATCGAGAAGAATTCAAGGAGATTTATTAGAGTTAAATTATTGACCTTAGAAAAAAACAGAGGAATATCGGCTAATTGTAATAGTGGGGTGGATGACGCTAAAGGGGAATGGATTAAGCTAATTGCGGGTGATGATATTTTACTTCCAAATTGCATAGAAGATAACATTTGTTTTATAAAAAATAACGATCAAATAGAAGTACTATTTTCAGGGGTTGAGTTTTTTGGTGATAGCACCTTGCGCGACTTAGAAATGGACAAAGGGTCCATACCTGCATTTTTTCAAAAATCAGCTTTGCAGCAATTTGAATTACTGCTAATAAAAAACAGAGTTCTTGCTCCGTCGGCGTTTTTGAAGAAACAAATAATCAATGAATTAGGGGGATATGACGAAAGAATTAAGAATCTGGAAGATCGGCCTTTTTGGATAAAAGCGACAAAAGCAGGGTTTAAATTGAACTATATGCCTATAACGACTGTAAAATATAGAGTTCATTCAGAATCCATCAATTTTAATTATTCGTCAGATTTATTACACAATGAATTAATCCATGTATTTTACTTGTACCAATTGCCGAATATATCTTTAAGAAATTTCTTAAATATTTGGCATACCTTCCTGTCATTACAAACATTAAAAAGCAAGAATTATAGAGTGCTGAAACTCTTCAGTCCGATTTGGTTTTGCCAAAAAATATCAATGATCCTTAAATTGAAAGCCTTCTGATACTTTTTTATCGTATTAGTAGCATTTTTGACTTATAATAGTTTTGGTGAATTCAGCTAAAGGTATGTTTATGAATATCAGGTTATTCATAGAACCTAATGGTTTTAAACGATAATATTTCTCAATTGGTATGACTGATCCCATTTCTCGTTCAAATACCATTAACCCATTGGTTTCGATATTAATGCCATGTTATAATTCAGAAGAATATATTGAACCAGCTATCCTATCTGTCTTGAACCAGTCATGGCCTAACATTGAACTCATTATTGTTGATGATGGTTCAACAGATAATTCACTGCAAATCGCAAAAAAACATGAATCAGAAAAAGTAAGAGTATTTACCCAACCACATTCTGGAGCTCCGAGGGCTAGAAATTTGGCATTTGAGAAATCAACAGGAGATTATATCCAGTATCTTGACGCAGACGATCTTC
>CAYVBH010000077.1:0-7762 GCA_964449015.1 uncultured Bacteroidales bacterium | reverse complement strand
TCTAGCACCTAATAAAATTGAGGAGCAAATAAAAGCTTTTAAAAATAACCTAAATGATTGTCTTCCATTTTGTTCATATACAAGGAATTATGATGATTTTTTAAAAGGCAAATACATTAAGCAAGAAGTGAATAAGGATTATTATAATCCTGTCGATTTACTTATTGACATATTCAATGCAAAAGGGAATGTGCTTATTACTAGCTGGTTATTTCCGAGTAGAATGATCCAGCAATCTGATCCATGGGACGAACAGTTAATAAAAGCTCAAGATGGTGAGTTCGCCATCAAAATTGTTTTAAAGTTTAGAAGATTGATATTTTGCAGAGATACAATGATTTATTATCGGCCTGGTGATGCTAACAGAATAACGACAAATCAAAGTCCAGAAGCAATTGCTTCTGTTATTTTATCAACCGAATCTATTCAAAATACTATATTAAAACACGAGAATAGTATAAGAACAAGACAAGCTCTTGCATATTTATTTTCCCATATTTTTTGCTCGTATTATAGCAAGAAGAACACTGACCAACTTAAAAGAGTTGAAGCAAACATTTATTCTCTACAGAGTTCGTTAATCTTTGTTGGCAATAAATATTTCAGATTAATTGCCAAATTAATAGGGGTAAAAAACTCATTATTCTTTAAGAATCTATTGAAGAGAATTTTTAGGTTCAATTTTTTCATTGGGTTCAGAAATTAAATACTTCTTATGTCTGAGCTGGCAGAAATTACAGTAATAACTGTTGTCTTAAACGATGACAGTAAAATAGAAAACACAATTAGAAGTGTTATAAGTCAGAGTTATGCCAATATTGAATATATTATTATTGATGGAGGTTCTATTGATGGCACTCTTTCAATCATTGAAAGGTATAAGGATAAAATAGCATTGTACATAAGTGAGCCTGACAGGGGGATATATAATGCTATGAATAAGGGCATTCAATATTCACATGGAGATTATATCATTTTCGTAAACAGTGGGGATATTTTATATAGCAGTGATATCATTGAGAGGGTTTTTTCAATTACGCAGGAAGCTGATTTTATTATTGGAGATGTTGAATTCATTTCAAATTATAGAAAATTACGAACAAAAACCCCGATAGAAATATCATTTTACTTGCTCTTCACGGGCACACTATATCATCAGGCTACTTTTACTAAAAAAGCAGTTTTTGACGAGCTTGGAGGATATAACGAATCAAATCGCATTACTTCTGATTGGGAGTTTATTACTGTTGCTTTGACTAAATATAATAAAACTTATAAAATCGTAGATTTTTTAATCTGCAAAGTTGATAGTTCAGGCATAAGTTCTTTAAATCCTGAGTTAATAGAGATTGAAAGGTCCAGAATGTTAAATAAGAATTTCAAAATATTCCTTAATGATTATCTTCAACTCAAAAAAAATAAGGACAGGACAATTAAGTCAATTGCCAAGAAATTATATCGGATTTTCAGAAAACAGCATTATCAAATGAGGAGAAGACTTTTTTCAATGCATAGGGAAAGACCCTAGAACATTTTTCAAAATCGTTAATTAATGATTAAAAAAGCAAAAGTAAAATACATTGTAAAGATTGCAATTGTTTTATTATTAACACCTTTTCATATTGCGCATCTTATTGCATTGATTTTTTCATCAAAAAAAAGATGGATTTTACAAGACTTAAAAAGGTATAATTCAGATAAGAGAAGTGCCTATCTAAATTTTTTAATATCAATTACCTTTCTGCCAGAGTTCCGTTCCATTTTTTATTACCGAATTGGCTATTGGAAATATTTTATAAGCTGGTTGCACCCAGTGTTTTTAAATTTGTATTTTTTAACTCCACAAATTGGTCCGGGCTTAAGAATACAACATGGCTTTTCGACCGTAATCGCTGCCAAAAGCATAGGAAAGAATTGCTGGATAAATCAACAGGTAACAATTGGCTATACAAATGATTATGACTGTCCTATCATTGGCGATAACGTTACTATAAATACAGGCGCAATTGTTATTGGAGACATTACAATAGGTGATAATTCAGTTATAGGGGCCGGAGCGGTAGTCACAAAAAGCGTTCCCCCAAATTGTACTGTTGTGGGTAATCCTGCGAGGATAATAAGAATGGATGGCAAAAGAGTAGATATAAAACTTTAAAAACTTTGAAGATTTCTGTAATTATTCCTTTGTACAATGGATCACTCCTAATCAAACGCTGTCTTGATTCTACTTTTAGTCAAATCGGAAATTATGATTTGGAAGTGATCATTATTGATGACGGCTCTACAGATAATTCAGCCTCGATTGTTCACAATTATTCAAAGCCTGTAAAATTTCTGCAACAATCAAACCGAGGTCCTGCAGCCGCACGCAATAGGGGTATTGAAGTCGCAACTGGGGAATACATGGCATTTCTTGATGCTGACGACTACTGGGAACCGGGATTTCTTGACGCAACAGCTGGGTTTATGGAACATAATACTGAAGCAGCCGCAGTAAGCGTCGGACAACTGCATAAAATTCCAGGAAAACCTGATACTGTAGCACCTGCTATTCTCATGAACAATTGTGACAAGTCCTCAAAGCTAATTTTGCTGTCTGATTTTTTTACATTCTGGGCTGAGCACAACCATGTTTGCACCGGTTCAGTTCTTATGCGCACAGATATTGTTAAACAGACTGGTGGCCAAAGACCCGAACTTCGGATTACCGAGGACCTTGAGTTCTGGGCATACCTTGCAACATTCGGCAAATGGGGATTTATACCAAAGGTGCTATTTGTAAGCGATGGTGGAAAAGTGACACGCCAGAGAGGCTGGCTTGAAAAAAACAAAATCAGGTGGGCCTCCGCCCCAATGGTGGAAGCATGGGAGACTCGGATAATTCAGAGAATTGAAAAGCCTCTCACGAATGGCTATCTTTATGCCAGAGGTCGCATCGCGGGCAACCTCGCGTATTCTATGATACTATCATCCCGGACCTCCTTGGCCAAAGAAACAATCCTTAAATATAAGAGGTATTTGAGAAGAAATAAACTGAACTTATTACTTATTGCAGCCTCGAGGAATAATTATATTTGGGATCTCTTATGCCTGTTGCTTCGGACTAGGGAATACCGAAGATTTTAACTCATTTAATCTTCTAATCAAATATGTTAGTTAGGCTAAAGAAATATTTTCCTAATAGTGGAATTATTGGTCTATTGGTTCTTGCTTTCTTAATTCGACTGTACATATTTGCCAGACGAAAGGATGATGCAACCACATTGGATATTTATAATCTTCTTCAGATTGGAATTACATTTCTACTTGGTGTTATCTTGTTTTTCAAAAAGAGCACACATTCAATTGTCAAATTTATTTTAAAATCTCCTTTGGGATGGTTGGTAATTCTATATAGCTTCGGAATCTTGAGCGGCATTTGGTCCGCAATACCTAGGTTTTCCTCGTATTTTGGTTTAGAGGGGCTAATTTATGTAGTTGCTTTAGCCTATATTTTTTATAATCAACCAGACAACCAAAACATGGAGCGATTGGCTATTTATTCATCTTATCTGCTTATCTTTCTAATGCTTGCTGGTATTGCCCGAATGAGAGGGTTCTCATTTTCTCTTTACAACTGGCATACTAATACTTACTCTGTGGTGGCCTCCATGGTTTTTGCTTATTGTTTAGGAGAATACTATAGCAAGTACCGCGATAAAAATATTGAGGAATCCAAACTTCTTAAAAATGGGATCTGGGTAAGCATTCTAATAGTAGCATTGGGAACAAGTTCGGCATCAAATATTTCGGTTGCTGTAACAGTTGTAATACTTATCTTGATTTCAGGGAAGAATTCAACCAAAATATTCGCACTATTCGGATTAGGCATTATTGTATTGATAAATCAGCTTTACGGTGATTTACTTTTTAGTTTGCTATTCCCTGGAAAAACTACCTCAGGAGTGGAAGCCTTAGGCGGTAGAATGAATCTGTGGGAGTACTATTTTGACCTGATCAGACAAAAACCATTCACTGGATGGGGTTTTGCTGCATTATCACGGATTTCTAAACTTTATAATATACATACCCACAATTCTTTAATTGAAATTGCCGGTGGTGTTGGGTATCTTGGATTATTTATCTTTTTTATTTATTTGTTCAGGCTGTATTATAAGTTTCTAAAAAACATCAAACAACCATATCTGGTGGGAGCAGTAAGTGCTGTTACTGCCGGACTGGTTAACAGTATGTCAATTAGCATTATTGGCTCACCAACAGGAGCAATATTTCTTGCATTTATTATATGGAATCTGGTTGGATGGTATGCGTTGACGGGTATCAATCAATACGGTAGCGTAGATGGAGATTACATGGGTGACGCGTAGCTTCCTTGACTATCGTATTCCGGTCTATGAAGAGCTAAACAGGTTGTGTGGTGGTAAACTGAATGTTATTTATTATGCCGATGTTGTGCCTCAGCGTTGTCAGGAAAAGCTTTGGGATGTTTTAAAAACTCAATCTATTGCACTAAGCGGCGAAATCCGCATTGGGGGTAAAAAGATTGAAAATCAATCTTATGCAAATGCGGCAGGCTTTAGAATTCCAATTAGACCCGGCTTACTGAACATTATAAGGGTGACGGAACCAGAAGTTATCTTAAGTGATGGATTCTTTCAATGGACCTACGCTGCATTGCTGGCAAATTTAATATGGCAGATCCCTCATGTCATGTGTTATGAGAGGACTTTGCATACAGAACGAAGCGTATCACGGATACGGACATTGTTCAGAAAAATGGCTTTGAAATATATAGATGCAATCTGTTGCAATGGAACCCTGAGTAAAGAATACTTGATGAACCTTGGTGTACCAGAAGAGCAACTATTTATTGGTAACATGGCAGCAGATTATCGAGGTTTACAGTCGTCAATCAGTGATATTAGATTGCCTGATATAAATAGACTGAAGAAAAGAATAGAAGCTAAGGGAATGATCTTTCTTTATGTCGGACAACTGATACCTCGCAAGGGTATTCTTGAGTTATTGAGGGCCTGGGAAGTGTTTTCGACAGATTTGAAGCAAGAAGCAACATTGATTCTTCTGGGGGGTGGAAATCAGGAAAATGAAGTGAAGGAGCACATTTCCAGTCATAAACTAATAAATGTCTTTGCTCCCGGGCTAGTTGACTATACGGAAGTAGCAAAATATTACGCAGTTGCCGATGTTTTTGTCATTGCCACTCTTGAGGACAACTGGTCTCTGGTCGTACCTGAGGCAATGTCTGTTGGGTTACCTATTATATGTTCTAAATACAACGGTTGTTGGCCGGAGTTAGTGAGGCCAGAGAATGGATGGGTGTTTGACCCTCTGGATCACAATAATTTTGTATTTACACTCAAGGAAGCATGGGAAAAGCGAAACAATTGGGAAAAAATGGGCAAGAAATCACAAGAAATTGTTCAGGACTATACTCCTGAAAAAGTGGCTCAAAACATCTATTCGGCATGTCTTAAGGTTACAGCTTCGAATTCAGACAAGGATGAATAATATTTTACTACTTATCGACTACAGAAATCAGTTTTGGCAAAAAACAGATTATAAAGAGCAAAGTGTCGATGTAGATCTGCTTGCGGGAGAGTTGTCCGGGTTAGGGTATTCAGTGCTCGTAAGATCATTCAGTCAGATTGATTTCTCAACGTCAGATTTCAAGAATTGGTTTGTATTTTATCAATCCTCTCAGGATCCGGACTTGTTCTATAAATCATATATTGAAGACATTCTGCTGGGTCTTGAGTTACAAGGCGCTATTCTTTTGCCCGCGTTTTCTTACTTCAGGGCACATCACAACAAGGTTTTCATGGAAATCCTTCGGGAGATCCGCGGAAGTCAAAACATGAAGCTGCTGAAGTCGAAATATTTCGGAACATATGAAGAATATATTGGGAGTTCAAGCCTTGATAGAAACAAAAAGTATGTTTTTAAATTATCAGCGGGAGATCAGAGCAAAAATGTAGCCCTTCTTGACACTAAGAAGAAGTTTAGATCAGTACCCGAGAAACATAGCAGGTCAATAGATCTCTATTACTGGTTCATCGACCAGATAAAGCCATATTGGAAGTCGAGATACCCAGAGTATAGAAAGAAATCGCATCACAGACGTAAATTTATCATCCAGGAGTTCATTCCTGGGCTATCGGGTGATTATAAAGTTTTGGTATTTGAAGGTAATGAAGTGTATGTACTGGCCAGAGAAACCAGACCTGACGATTTTCGCGCCAGCGGCAGCGGCAGGTTTACATATGAAAGAAACATTCCACACGAACTGATGGATTTTTCTCTGGAAGTCTTCAATTCATTTTCGGTTCCGTTCATCAGCCTTGATGTGGCATTTTCTGACAACAAGTATTACTTGATGGAATTCCAGTTTGTACACTTCGGGACTTATACCGCAGAAAAGTCCCCGTTTCATTTCCAAAAAACGACAAATGGTTGGGAGGTAATCGATGAGCAGATTGTAATTGAAAATGTCTTCGCCAGGTCTTTGGACGGATTCATAAATAGTAAATATATCAAGTCAGTTTGAAGATACTTTATATTCACAACGATTATTTCAGACCATCCGGTGAGGAGCATGCTGCTGAGGCCATTGTTGACCTTTTGCTTCAAAATGGACATGAGGTCCATTGGTATCGCCGCAGTTCCGCAGAGTTTAGTAATAAATTCTTTGGAAACCTCAGGGCTGTCTTTTTGAGTTTGTATAACCCTGCATCGGTAAAATCAGTAAGGAAATTAATTAAGGAATTACAACCTGACCTGGTTCAGGTTCAAAATCTTTATCCGCTTATCTCACCAAGGGTACTAAAGATGGTTGAATCCACGGGTCTTCCTGTGGTAATGAGATGCCCGAACTACAGACTATTTTGTCCGACAGGTCTCTTTTATGACAGAAATAACTCCATTTGTGAGAAATGCACGGGATCTGGCAAGGAATTGTGGTGTATAAGAAAAAACTGCACAGGAGGTCTGGGGAAAAGTGCCGGTTATGCTTTGCGAAACTTTGTCGCAAGAATTACTGGAGTTTTCAAGAAAAACGTTGATGTTTTCATTGTGCAGAGTCAATTTCAAAAGCAAAAGTTTATTGAACTCGGTATCCCGGAACAAAAAATAGAAATATTGTCAGGCATCACACCCGAAATTAACTTGGAAAATTCTTCGGTCAGCCAGGAGTATGTAACATTTGTAGGCCGGGTCAGCCCTGAGAAAGGAATTGATGATTTCATTTCAGCAGCAAGGCGTATGCCAGAGATTAAATATGCCATTGCAGGTGATGTGCCTGACGGAGCTGAATATGACTCTCCTGCTAATGTGGAATGGAAAGGATTCCTGAATGGAAGAAACTTAGACGATCTTTACCAACAGTCAGCAGTAATTGTAGTCCCCAGTCGCTGGTACGAGGGATTCCCAAATGTAATTACACGGGCAATGTATCACTCCAAACCAGTGATCACCACTGATATCGGTTGTTTCCCAGATATCATTGATCACGGTATTAATGGATTCATGTATCCTTCGGGGAATATTGACAAATTGGTTGAACATATTAAGTGGATTATCAGGAATCCTGATGAAGCTTTAGTAATGGGTCAAAATGGCAGGAAAAAGGCAGAGAAAGAGTACTCACGGGAAGTAATATACAAGAGGCTGCTTGGAATATATTCAAAAGCAATGCGTGTTGAAGCCTAAGATTCTTAGTAATTGGTGGGGGGTGTAAATAATTTTG
>CAYVBH010000076.1:0-14498 GCA_964449015.1 uncultured Bacteroidales bacterium | reverse complement strand
CCCTTCATATCAAATTATGGCAAATTATTCAGTCGGCAAAGTTGCTGAAATCACCGGAGGAAAACTGACAGGCAATACGGATATTGTAATACAGCACTTGCTGATCGACAGCAGGTCGGCTGCAGCCAATCAATCATCCCTCTTTTTTGCCCTCAAGGGCAGAAACCATGACGGGCACAGGTATATTGCCGAACTTTATCAGCGTGGTGTCAGGGCATTTGTGGTTTCTGAACTGCCCGGACAAAAGAATTTTCTTGAAGCAGGTTTCATTTTAGTGAAAGATACTCTTCAGGCACTGCAGGAACTCGCACGATACCATCGAGATCAGTGCAACTGCACGGTGGTAGCCATATCCGGAAGCAACGGCAAAACCATCGTCAAGGAGTGGCTTTTCCACTGCCTGTCGGATATATTTTCAATTACAAGAAGCCCTAAAAGTTTCAATTCACAGGTTGGAGTACCCCTTTCACTCATGTTGTTGGATGAAAACACGAGTCTGGGAATTTTTGAAGCCGGAATCAGCTTTCCGGGCGAAATGGAACGTCTCAGGCATATGATCCGTCCCAGTGTGGGTATTTTCACCAATATCGGCGAAGCACACCAGGAGAATTTTAGCGATACGGAACATAAAATTGCCGAAAAACTGAAGCTTTTTTACCATTGTCAAACGCTCATTTATTGTGCCGACCATGAGTTAATTGACCAGGCAGTAAGAAAAGCCCCGCAACTTCAAAAGGTGAACCTCGTTACCTGGTCAATCACCGGTAAGGCCGATATCCTGGTCAGTAATATTGCACAGGACGCCAAAGGAACATCTTTTCAAGTGACTTACCTCAATGAAACCACGGATGTCCGCATACCTTTCACAGACACTGCTTCGCTTGAAAATGCGATGCACTGCATTGCCCTGATGCTGGTTTTCAAAATTAACCGGGAACAAATCATAACGCGCATGCACGATCTGCCTCCGGTTGCCATGCGACTGGAGCAAAGAAGTGCCATCAACGGCTGCACCCTGATCAATGACAGTTACAATTCCGATTACAATTCGCTGTCGATAGCACTGGATGTGCTGAACCGGCAGTTTCAGCACAAGAACAAAACGCTGATCCTTTCCGATATCCTTCAAAGCAGCAAACACCCCGATGAGCTTTATCTGCGTGTTGCAACGCTTATCAGGGAGAAGGGCATTACCCGAATCGTAGGCATTGGAAGCGAAATCCATAAGAACGCCGCACTGTTTGACCTTCCTGGTAAATTTTTTGAGACTACAGACGCTTTTATCAGCAGCTTTACGCCCGAGGATTTCAACAGAGAAGCCATTTTACTGAAAGGTGCACGGAGTTACGAATTCGAAAAAATTGCCGCGCTGTTAGAACAGAAAAAGCATACCACCCGCATCGAGATCAACCTGAATGCACTGGTTCACAACCTGAATTACTTCCGTTCGTGTCTGAAACACGGAACCAAAACGCTGGTCATGGTAAAGGCTTTGTCATATGGCAGTGGACGACATGAAATTGCCGGTGTGCTGCAATTCCAGGGAGTGGATTACCTGGGTGTGGCCATTGCCGACGAAGGAGTGAGTCTGAGGCAGGCCGGAATAACCCTTCCGGTGATGGTGATGAACCCTGAGCCGGAATCATTTGACACCCTCATTCGCTACCGCCTGGAACCTGAAATTTACTGTTTCCGCATGCTTGAATTGTTTCATAAAGCTGTTGTACGCAACCAGGAAATCGACTATCCCGTTCACATCAAACTGGATACGGGCATGCACCGTATGGGCTTCCTGCCAAAGGAGACCGATGATCTATGCAGAGAAATAGCCAGGTATAAGAACATCAGGGTTTGCTCCATTTTCTCACATCTGGCCGGAAGTGATGAGGATGTTCATGATTCATTCACTCGGGAGCAGATTGACATATTCCGTTTGAACTCGGATAAGATCATCGCGGCAGTCGGGTATCCGGTGATCAGGCATATCCTGAATTCCTCGGGAATCGAAAGATTTCCCGATGCCCAGTTCGATATGGTTAGGCTGGGAATCGGGCTTTACGGGATCAGCAGTGTTGATTCTGCAAGGCTTCAAACAGTGAGCACACTGAAAAGCACCATACTTCAGATCAAGGAAGTGCTTCCTGGTGAAACTGTGGGCTATGGCCGGCGCGGCAAACCCGCTAAGCCTACGCAGATAGCTGTGGTACCCATTGGCTATGGTGACGGGTTGAACCGGCGCCTGAGCAATGGCCGAGGCAGCTTTGTGGTAAAAGATAAGCCGGCACCGATTATTGGCAGCATTTGCATGGACATGACAATGATTGACGTAACCGGAACAGGTTCCAGTGAAGGGGATGAAGTGATCATTTTTGGTGAAAAACCTTCGGTAGTGGATATTGCCCGCATCCTGGAAACCATACCTTATGAAGTGCTTACCGGTATTTCCGAACGAGTGAAACGTGTATACATTCAGGAATAGACATGAAAGTATTCCTGGCAATCAATACAAAAACCTGGGGAGGTGGCGAAAAATGGCACTTCGAAACGGCCTGTGCCCTCAAAAACAAAGGCCACAATATCACTATGCTTGCCTATGCTGGTAAAGATCTTTTCAGAAAATCACAAGCCGCGGGTATACGCACCATACCGGTCAGTGTTTCCAACCTGAGCTTCCTGAACCCGTTTTGCCTGTTCAGGCTTTACCTTCTGTTCCGCCGGGAAAAGCCGGACGTCGTTCTGCTAAATTCTTCATCAGACATCAAAACATCAGGTGTTGCCGCCAGGTGGGCCGGTATCAGGCATGTTGTATTCAGGCGGGGAAGTGCCATACCGGTAAGGAATACACTCTTAAACAGGCTGCTTTACGGACATGTGATTACACACATCATCGCCAATTCCGAAGAAACCAAGCGCACCATTCTTCAGCACAACAAAAATCTTATTCCTGCTGATAAAATAACCGTGATCTACAACGGAATCAACCTGTCGCAGCTTGACAGCCAACCGGCGACCCCGCTTTATCAGAAAAATGATGAAGAGCTTGTTATCGGCAACATGGGCAGGATGGTAATTCAGAAAGGTCAGCAATACCTGATTGAAATGGCCCGTGTGCTGAAGGAAAAAAATATCAGGTTCAAAATTTTGATAGCAGGTGCAGGTCAACTGGAGGACTCACTGAAGAAAATGGCTATTGAATCAGATGTCGCAGATGAAATTGTATTTCCGGGATTTGTTGAGAATACGAAGTCCTTTATGGAAAGTATCGATATTTTTGTACTGCCGTCGGTTTGGGAAGGATTCGGATATGTTTTAGTGGAAGCCATGGCATGCCAAAAACCCGTGGTTGCATTCAGGATCAGCAGCAACCCTGAAATCATAGCAGACGCTACAACCGGCTTTCTCATACCCCCTAAGGATGTTAAGGAATTCAGCAGAAAACTTGAAGAACTGGGGAGTAACCCCGAATTACGTAAACAACTGGGAACGGCCGGAAGAAAAAGGGCTGAAGCTCTCTTTGATCATGAAAAGAGTCAGCAGCAGGTTGAATCACTTCTGATGAACCTGAAGAATCAACGAAATACCAAATCATGTAGTTAAGAACACCTGCAGGCCGGGGAAAGAAATCACGCACTCACCGGACGTTGGTGAAATCATGCTGTGGAATTAAGGATTTATTAAATTTGCTATTAATGGATTCAAAAACAGGCTATGACTATCAGGATACTTGAAAAGCTCTTCCACCTTAAGGAACACAATACCACCATCCGCACGGAACTGGTGGCAGGAATAACCACCTTCATGACCATGGCTTACATATTGGTAGTAAATCCGATGATCCTCAGCAATACCGGAATGGACCGTGATGCCGTGTTTACAGCTACTGCACTTTCATCCTTTGTAGCAATAGTTGTTATGGCACTTTATGCCAATCTGCCCATAGCGCTGGCTCCCGGAATGGGTTTGAACGCATTCTTTGCCTATACGGTGGTCATTCAGCTGGGATACAGCTGGGAAATGGCACTCACTGCTGTTTTCATCGAGGGCGTCATCTTTATCATACTCAGTATTTTCAAAGTAAGGGAAGCCATCATCGACAGCATTCCGATCAACCTGAAGCATGCCATATCTGTGGGTATTGGTCTTTTCATCGCTCTCATTGGCTTCAGCAATGCCGGCGTTGTGGTAAAAAATGAATCCACTCTTATTGCACTGGGAAATCTCAGCGATTCAGGTGTGTTGCTGGCCCTGGGAGGGATCATACTCACAGGCATCCTGCTTGTTTTCAGAATTAAAGGAGCATTGGTTATCGGTATCATCGCCTCCGCCCTAATCGGTATACCCTTGGGAATTACCCAATTGCCAAGGGGTGGATTCCTGAGCCTACCCCCATCACTTGAGCCCGTTTTTTTTAAATTCGATTTCAGCAGGTTACTCACATGGGATATGCTGCTGGTAGTTTTCACATTTTTGTTTGTTGATATTTTTGACACGGTGGGAACCCTGGTTGGGGTGTGTTCCAAAGCCGGACTCTTAGACCAAAACGGGAAGGTACCCCGTGTCGGCCAGGCCTTGTTTGCCGATGCGGTAGGAACCACTGTTGGCGCTATACTGGGAACAAGCACTGTGACGTCTTATGTTGAAAGTGCAGCCGGTGTGCAGTCCGGGGGCAAAACAGGACTGACCTCCTTAACAACCGGCATGCTTTTTATAGCAGCCCTTTTTCTCTCACCGTTGTTTCTTATGGTTCCTGGAGTAGCTACGGCCCCTGCGCTAGTAATTGTGGGCCTTTTTATGATCAGCCCCATACAGAAAATCAACCTGGAAGATTATTCCGAAGCGTTGCCGGTTTTTCTTACCATTATCATCATGCCGCTTTCTTACAGCATTTCCGAAGGAATTGCATTCGGCATGCTTAGTTATGTGCTTATTAAAGTGTTCACAGGCAAATGGAAAAGTGTTTCCCTGGTTATGTATATCCTGGCCCTGTTTTTCATCCTCAGGCATTTATTATAAGATATTTAATGAAAGACACATATTGCAGATAATTTTATCTTTGCTGAACCGTTAATAATTATTCCACAACATTATGAACATCGACCAGATCATTGCCAGAATCAAGGATTTAATCCGCTACATCGAAGAAAGAATCGTGCTGCGGAACGTGGTACTTGCCTTTCTGATCCTGATTCTTGGTACTACCATCATCATGCAGCTGTTGAAACTATATACCCGGCATAATCATGATCTTACTGTGCCTGATTTCTCCGGACTCTCATTTGAAGAAGCCGCTGATGTGGCAAAAGGCAGAGATCTGCGGGTAGTTCTTTTTGATTCGGTTTTTCTGGCTGATGCAGAAAGGGGAACTGTTGTGGAACAGCACCCACGTGGAGGCTTTATGGTTAAGAAGAACCGGAAGATCTTTCTTACCATGAATGCCATGAATCCTGAAAGAGTTGCCGCGCCGAACCTTGTTGATCTTACATTCATTCAGGCCCGGGCCAAGCTGGAATCATTCGGACTCAAAGTGGGGCATATTTCCTATGAACCCGACCTGGGAATCAATGTGGTGCTTGCCCAGCGGATCAACGGCCACAATCTTACCCCCGGCGATTCGATAGTTAAGGGTGCCAAAATAGACCTGGTACTGGGGAAAGGCCTGAGTGACGAACAGGCTGCCGTTCCCAACCTGGTGGGCTTGACCCTTGAAGCCGCCAACATTGTTGCATCTGACAGGTTTCTGAGCGTAGGTGCTGCTGTTCGTGATCAGTCGATCATTACTGACGAAGATGAGCTCATTTCAATTGTGTATAAGCAAAAGCCTGAACCCGGACCCGGTGTTACTCTGCCCATGGGGTCGGCAATAGATGTATGGCTCACGCTCGACTCAACCAAAGTTGCCCGATTCAATCATCCTGCCGATACGCTTTAAATTTATGATCAACCGGTTTACATACCTGCTGTTATTACTGATCCCGGTCTCCTGGTCAGATCTTGCTGCCCAGCGTGTTCAAGGTCTCAGTGAAAATCCGGTTATCAAACAATACCTGAACAGGCAGTCATCCTTTGGCAGCAAACAATTCTCACTATATAAATCTGCTGCTGAAGAAACCTTGCTGACGCTCCCATTTTTTGAGGATTTTTCGGTAGTGTCGGTGTTTCCCGACCAAGCCAAATGGAGTGACCGGTGTGCATTTATCAATACCTCGTTCGATTTCGATGCCATTTCTGTTGGTGTGGCAACACTTGATGCTATTGATGAATATGGCGAGGTGTATAACATATCGAAAAGGCCTGTCAGTTCAGATACACTTACTTCAAGGAGTTTTGACCTTTCATCTTATAGTTTTCCCGATGACACCGTGAGACTGAGTTTCTTTTATCAGTGCGGAGGAAGAGGGGAAATTCCCGAATTTGGCGATTCCCTGCTGCTGGAGTTTTATTCACCAGCAACAGGGCTATGGAACCGGGAATGGGATACAACACTGAATTACAGCACAGAATTCCGCCAGGTTATTGTTGTAGTTGATAGCATGTTTTATAAAAGCGGATTTCGTTTCCGGTTCCGAAATTACGCCAGTGTCTCACCTGAAAATGTTTTTGGAGGAGAGGGCGCAGTAGCCAATTCCGACTGCTGGAACCTGGATTACATCATGATGAATACCCGTCCAGTATCAGAACATATCTCAATCAATGACATTACGCTTACCGAACCGCCCAGGAATTTACTCGGATATTATGAGACGGTGCCTTGGTTGCACTTGAACAGCGCACAGGAGTTGACACGAAACTATATCACCTACCCGATACGAAACCTCAACAAGGACGGTGAGCCAAAGAATGTAGGAAGAAATTATTACGTTAAAGACCTGAGTACCGGAATAACCACATCATTTGAAGTAATCCGCGATCCGTTTTTGCCTGATACGCTTACCCGCATGATTGATATGTTTACTGCGCCCTTTGTAAGGGAAGATGATTCAGATGAAGGCACTCTGGAAGTAGTCAGTTACCTGGTTCCGGATGCCGATCAGGTACTTCAGAACGACACATCACGGTCACTCATTCACTTCAGCGATTACTATGCCTACGATGACGGAAGCCCTGAGTTTGGATTCGGTATTGCCGGGCCCTCCATGTCGGGTGCCCTACTGGCATACCGCTTCCGGGTTTTCAAACCTGATACGCTGCGTGCAGTCGATTTCTATTTCAACAAAACCATTGATGATTTATATACAGAGCTTGGATTTCGCCTTTGTGTTTGGAAGGACTATGCCGGAAAACCAGGTGAATTGCTGTATTTGTCAGACGAAATATTTACTCCGGACTATGCAACGGGCCAGCCCGATTTTAAGCGTATTTTTGTCAGGGCAGGTCAGGACCTGATCATTACAGATACTTCACTGTTCGTTGGTTTGAAACAGGAAACCAACCAATTTCTAAACCTGGGATATGATGTAAGCCGCAACAACCTGAACCGCACTTATGTAAATATCAATGGCAACTGGTTCAATCCGGGGAACAGTGTGATTCCGGGTACGCTCATGATGAGGACAGTTTTTGGCACAAAAGATATCGTCAACGGTGTACCTGAAATTCCTGATGCCGGTTCCGACGTGGTGCTTTTCCCCAATCCTGTGTCAGAGTCCCTGCATATCCGGTCAGCTGAAACCATGATCCTCGGAATCTCAGTTATTGACATGACCGGCAGGCTCATACTCCAGGAAGAAGGAAATCGCAACACCGTTGATGTTTCATCGATTCCACCAGGCGTTTACCAGGTAGTGATCTCAATATCGGGGAACAATCAGATTCACCGCAAGATCATAGTTGCCCATTAATTACCCCGATGATGCAGGAGGATTTATTCGAACAATCGGAGCTATACGAGCATCACCGGATTGTGGCCGATAAGGGACAAGGATTGCTGCGTGTTGACAAATTCCTGTTCAACCACCTGAAAAGTGTTTCCAGAAACAAAATACAAATGGCCGTCAGGGCGGGCAATGTGCTTGTTAATGAGAATTCCGTCAAGCCCAATTACCGAGTGAAGCCCGAAGACCTGATCACGGTAGTACTCCCCTACCCGCACCGCGAGTTTGAAGTACTTCCCGAAAACATTCCAATCAACATCGTGTATGAAGACGAGCACCTGATTGTGGTAAATAAGGAAGCAGGCATGGTGGTTCATCCGGGGCATGGCAATTATACCGGAACACTCATCAATGCGCTGATGTGGCATCTGAAAGACCTGCCCCTGTTCCAGAACGGTGAAATCAGGCCGGGACTGGTACATCGGATTGATAAAGAAACCTCGGGAATTCTGGTTATCGCAAAAACCGAGCTTGCTTTAAACCGGATGGCCCGGCAATTCTTTGATCGTACGACCAAAAGAACTTATCAAGCCATTGTATGGGGAACTTTTGAAACACCTGAAGGCACCATTGAAGGGAATATCGGACGATGTATACGCGACCGGCTGAAGATGCAGGTTTTCCCTGACGGAGAAAATGGCAAACATGCCGTAACGCACTACAGGGTACTTGAACAACTGGGCCATGTATGCCTTATAGAATGCCGGCTTGAAACAGGAAGAACCCATCAGATCAGGGTGCATATGGAATACATCAACCACCCAATTTTTAACGATGAGCGCTATGGAGGTAATAAAATACTGCGCGGAACCGTGTTTTCGAAATACAGGCAATTCGTCGAGAACTGTTTTGAGACACTTCCTCGGCACGCGCTGCACGCAAAATCACTCGGATTCCGGCACCCCGAAACCGGCAGGGATATGTATTTCGATTCACCACTTCCCAATGACATGCAGCAGGTAGTGGAAAAATGGCGCAATTATCTTGTAAACAGGGATATTTACAAATAACCGCACACGAATTATTTCGAATTCCTTTTCTAAATGAGCCCTACTCGGGTTCATCACCCGGATCAGGTTCTGGATCAGGACCCGGTTCAGGATCAGGAGGGGGATCAGGAGTTAAATATACTCCTGCGTAAAGCTCATCATAACCTGATTGCATTAAAGTTCTCATTACTAAAATGTTTTGATTGTGTTTTAGTAAATTTAGCCATTTGCGCTGGTTCAATCAATTATTTTTATGACTATTTTTAGGCAGTTAACCGATTCCCATGCCAGGTATCTTTAGTAATGAAGCCTTCCGATATTTCATATTATGGATTGCACTCCTGTTGAGTCCCTTTTCAGCTCGTGCAGCAGCAAACCAGGCACAATTGAATGATCATGTTGTTGACAGTCTGATCCGCTGCGCACAATACGATAAAGCTCTAAAAGTGATAGAAACCTGCACGAAGTCAGCAACAGACAAACACAAAACCGCATATTTATTGCTGCTAAGAAGCCAAGTATTACTAAAGCAGGGCAATAATGTTCAGGCCGGAAAAACCATTTCGGAAGCATCCATGATCATCTCCTCACTTAAAAGCCCCGGGTGCAGGCTCCTGTTTTATCAGGCATTACAGAAAGCCCGGCATGCCGGTTTTCTTTGGAATCAGGAGGAATATTATCGCTGGTTACAACATGCCAAAAACCTGCTTAAATCAACCCGAGATGCAGACCCCGATGATTTGGCTCAATTGTATGAGGAATATGGTACATATTTCTTCCGGCAGAAAGAATACCGGAATTCGGCAAACTATTACAAATTGGCGCTGAAAGCATTGGATGATGAAACCTGGTACAGCTCTATGTGCGCAAATCTATTGCAGATAAGGATGGCTGAAGTTCTCAGGCATATTGATAAGGTTGAAGCCAGACAGTATATTAAAACAGCACTATCATTCCTGGACCATAATAAAAAACCGCTGCATCCAGCGTTGGCTGAGAATTATCTTTACGCTTCCGAGTACCTGATTGCCACTCATGAAGAAATTGTGAAAATAAAAGATCTATTGAATAAAGCATCTTTTATTATTGCCGATCATTATCCTATGAATCACTTCTTAAACGCAATATTGTATTTCCTCAAAAGCAAACTAGAGTATAACGAAAGTGATTATGAAAATGCATTTCTGTTTGGCACCCAGGCAGAAAGTATTGCCTCCAGGTATCCGGTGCTTAAAGAATATCGGGTTATCAACCTGTATCTGATTGCCAACAACTATTATTGCTATTATAAAAAGGACTTTAAAAAAAGCATCGGATATTTTACCCTGGTATTGGAAAATATTGAAGGTATCCGGAAACCTCCGCTTGCAAAATTTTATCAAGCTATGGGGTTGGCCTGGGTGGAACTAAATAACCCCGGAAATGCCAAAAAGTACCTGCTCAGATCGCTGGATGCATCCAGATTTCCCGAGAATGTCAATGACAGCGTCACACGCTCGAATACCTTTTTGGAACTGGCCAGAATAGACCTGAGTGAAAACAATTACGCGCATGCCCAGGTATATTTCGAAAAAGCCATACAGATGCTGCCCAAATACAGGCAATACAGACTACAGAAGCAGGTTACGTACTCCGAAATAGGTAGAACCTATGCCCGGCATCATGAAACCATGAAGGCACTGCAAGCTTTCCAGCAATCAATAATGTTTTCGTGCAGGAACTTTTCGGATACTTCCTTTTTAGCAAACCCTGCTGTTTCAGATGTTTTGCTGAATGATGGGCTTATCGAATGCCTTAGCTACAAAGCATATGCTATATACCAACTTTACGAAAAGAACACGCAGAAAACCGAATATCTGAAAGCGTCACTGGATTGCCAGGAGTTGGCCGTGAAGTTACTGGACCATCAGGCTTTGCGTATAGACGAGGAAAATTCGGGCCTGGATTTTTACACCAGAAAACCCACCGTATTGAATAATGCTGTAAGCTACGCAACATTGCTTTACCTGAAGACAGGTGAACGGCTCTATGCAGAAAAGGCTTTCGGGTACTCCGAAAAAAGCAAAATGCAATTGCTCACTGCGAAATCCAAAAGACGGAATATTCTTGAGCAGGAGGGAATACCGGATTCGCTGATCAGTAAGGAAGAAAGAATAGTCCATGAGATTCTGGATATCGAAAACCGTATTCATCTTGATGCAGGGGATCTGTCAGGCACCTATACCGACGACAGATTGCTGATCAGACTTAACCGCCTGTACGCACTGCGCGATGATATTGCTGGTATGATCAACAACAAATACCATGTATCGCAACTTACCCAGTATGAAATGGCAACAAACGGGATTGCCAGGGCGCAACAAATGTTGGAAGAAGACCAGGCATTGCTTGAATTCCAATTATTACGCACCGAAATCATCACTTTTGTCATCAGAAAATATGATTTCTATATTCATTATCAACCCATTGACAAGGAGATTCCGAAGCTGATCGGCCGGCTGCGAAATGTTATTTCTTCGGATCCGATGCAGGCATCGTATGACACTTCTTACCGTGCTTTTGTTGAGGCATCGTCATCTCTTTATGATAAACTCATTCGTCCGGTTTATGACAAGATCAGGGGCAAACGCCTCATCATTGTACCGCATAATGATCTTACGCTGTTTCCGTTTGAAATTCTCATTTCAGGTAATCCCGCACCAAATGCAAGACCCGATTACAAATCGCTTCAATACCTGATCAGGGAATTCCCGGTTACCTATGCTTTTTCAGCCAACCTGATGCAGGATCAGTATAATAAAAGAAAAAAAGCAAAAGGTGCCGGCATCTTTCTTCCCGATTACAATACATACAGTGGTAAAAGAGTGCATGATCAGTTACCCGAACTTAAAGGCGCTGCCGGCGAGGCATCATTGATCAGAAAGATTACTCATGGCAGGTTATTTGGCGGATCACTTGCCAGTGAGAACAATTTTAAAAATAAAGCCGGGCGATTCAGGGTCCTGCATATTGCCGCCCACTCGTTCCTTGATGACCGGAATCCGTTGCTGTCATACCTGGTGATGAGCGCCCCCGAAGATACTACTGACGACGGCAAGCTGCATGCTTTTGAAATCATGCAGATGAAAATAAACGCTCAACTGGTGGTGTTGAGCGGGTGTAATACCGGCTACGGGGTGTTGCGAAAAAATGAAGGATTGATCAGCCTCACGCGCAGTTTCTTGTATACCGGCGTCAGAACAGTTGCCTATACACTCTGGCCGGTTGCCGACGCATCAGGTGCAAAGATAACCGGCAATCTGTATAAAAAACTAAGGCATCTTGACCGGCTCGACGATGCCCTCAGGAATTCCAAACTTGAATTTCTTGAAAATGCAGACCCTGTAGCAGCGCATCCGTTTTACTGGGCTGGTTATGTGGTTGCCGGTAAAGCCGACCGGTTGGTTATTTTTAACTACAATCCCCGGCTGGTTATCAGTCTGGCCTCTGTATTAACGATGGTACTCGCATTTCTGCTGGTGAACAGTTTCAGGAACCGAGCTTCCTGAGTATTCTGCCGGCGCTTTCGGCATAATAACCTTTGAATTCCCTGATCTCACTGAAAACCGCAACCGCTTCTTCCCTATTGTTGTTATGAAGTAAGGCGAGTGCTAGATACCAGTTACGATGCTCCACAAGAGGATGATCCCAGTCGGGTGAGATCACCCTGAATGAATGTATGGCTTCGGGAGTTTGATCCAGAGCCAGGCAGGTAAGCCCTTTGTAGAACCAAGCAAGATAGTCTTTCTGATCCTCCGATGTCAATCCATCCAGCTTCTGAAGTGCTGCGGCATAATCCCCCCTATTGTATTCCAATACGGCATTTTCAAGGTCAGTTCTTTCCGGGTGTGTTGAACGCATGACCATATCTGAATGATATGCAGCATAATACTGATCAAACAGTTTTTCGGGTTTAGCTCCGTTAAAAAAAGTAAATTTAAGAACGGCAGCAGTACCCAACACAGCAAGCAACATGGCGGCATATCGCATCATGCCTTTGAACCTGATTACCAGTCTTGAGGCATTTTCAACAGGTAATGATTTTTGATGCGCATCGAAATATGCAGCATCCGCCTGTTGTATTAATGAATGAAACTGATGAAACTTTGTATCGCTAATGCTCTCGTTAACCTCTTTGTGCAATTCAAAAAGTTGTTTGAAGTTAACATCGTTTGCAATTCTTTCCTCAACGTGTTTTCGTTCTATATAATTCAAAGTACCGTTAAGATATGCTTCAATTAATTCAGCTGTTTCCATAACTTACCTCATTAAGATCCAACTTTTGTTTAACCTGGTCAATTAAATACTGTTTGCAGCGATATCGCCTGTTTCTGGTATATTGTTCACTGGTGTAACCCATTATCACAGTTATTTCAGCAATTGAGCGCCCTTCGGCAGATAATGCGAGAACCTTCCTGCATGCTTCGGAAAGCTTCTCAAAGCATGCTCTGTAAAACACCATTCTTTCATTCCTGTCACTGATTATCTCAATATCCGAGTCCAAATCAACAAAATTCTCATGGTCTAAAAACTCTTGTGGCATCTTTCTGCGCCGGCTCAGTTCCTTCAGCCATAACCTGCGTGAAACCGAATACACGAAGGTGCCCAAAGAACATGACAGTACAAAATTCACATTCCGGGCTTTCTGGAACAACACCATCAATACATCCTGAAACAGATCCCTGGCATCTTCGTCAGTTCCGGAATTGGAAATCACGTATCGTTTTACGTTCTGAAAATAAAGATCATAATAATCCTTCAGGATACGTTCATCCTGAGCGATCAGTCCCTGAAAAAGTTCGTTATCTGAGAATTTCACTGACCTCATTCTTTGCTTAATACCACAAAATTCAAAAATGTAACCTCACAAAATCGACATTTTGACGAAAATCTTGGGTTGTAAATATAAGCAAATAGATGACTGGGTTATTAGCTATTAGCCATTGGCTGTTGGCTGATGGCTTTGACCCAAAGCCTGTTGCCTAACACCTATAGTCTAAAGTCTAAAGCCTACAGTCCAAAGCCCGCTACCGGTAGGCATCAATAGGAGCGCATGTGCAAACCAGGTTGCGGTCGCCATATGCATCATCCACCCTGGAAACACCGGGCCAGAATTTGTTTCGCATGCTCCATTCGTCGGGGAATGCTGCCTGTTGCCTTGTATAGGGATGTATCCAATCAGCCGCAGCTATGACCAACTGGGTATGCGGTGCATTCTTGAGCAGGTTGTCGGTTTTGTTACCCTGGCTTGCAACAGCTTCAATTTCAGCAAAAATAGATTTCATGGCAGCCACAAAACGGTCAAGTTCAAAGAGAGACTCACTTTCTGTAGGTTCCACCATCAAGGTGCCGTGAACCGGAAAGGACAAAGTTGGGGCATGAAACCCATAATCCATCAATCTTTTGGCAATATCGGTTTCGGTAATGTCGGATGAGGCTTTAAAACTCCTGCAATCCAGGATCATCTCGTGCCCTACTAACCCATTTTCTCCGGTATATAACACCTTATAATAATCCTTCAGGCACGATGCCAGGTAATTGGCATTGAGTATGGCAATCTTTGTGGCATAAGCAAGGCCTTCACGCCCCAACAGGCTGC
>CAYVBH010000075.1:0-14573 GCA_964449015.1 uncultured Bacteroidales bacterium | reverse complement strand
CGTCTTTGCTCCACATGGCATCGAGAATTCTTCTGGCTTCGGCATAATAATTGATCCCAGTTTCGTTTCCCCATCGGTTCGAGGCAAACAGTAAAGAAGTGACAAAATATAGCTCACCATCAGAGGCTGAACCTGGTGAATTTTGCTTGCCGGTTTGCGGATTAACTGACCAGGCAAAGTACGCGTCGCGAGGACCTCCCTGGTGTTGCATGTAATGTTTCGACCAGCGCCATATCCGGTCAAACACATCCTTTTTGTCAAGCTGAACAGCTATCATCATGCCATAACTTACCCCTTCGGTACGGACATCTTTGTTTTTTATGTCGGAAACATAACCCATGCTGTCTCCTACTTCAAAATAAACACGATTGGGACCTTCGAATAGGTCGGAATAAGCCTTGGCCAGCTTGGCATCAATATCCTTCTTACTGTATCCTGCTTCCAGGAACAGATTCCGGTACTTTCCGGTTTTGCGAGCCCCTTTTTTCCAGGGTTTCATTTTACCACGCGGATCCTTCACATCCCCCATACCACCATCTTGAGGCAAAGCAGGCAAAGAAAGAATGAATGACAACAGCAACAACGCAACTGTTTTTAAGCAATAAGGTTTGCATATTCTAAAGGAATATGGTCTATTCATATAGGTATCTTTTAAATTAAAACCACAAATAATCACATAAAAATAAAATAATAAACTACATGTTTGTATTTTTTCATCAATTAATAGCCTGCTTCATTTCATTTCACCTGGTCAAGTGTTGAATCTGCTCCGAAAAATCAAAATAAACAATGACGCCAAGACGCCAAGGCACTAAGTTTATTATCATATTCATTTACGGGAATACAAAAGTTAGTTTTTTCATATCATTGTGACTTCGCGGCCAAAAAATGATATGTAAACAGTAATGATTACTTTCGCTTTTAGATTTCATTAAACCACTCATTTATGAGCCCAATTCGCCTTACAATAATTATTACTCTTGCACTGGGAATCAGCTGTTCATCAAGGATTCCCAAAGATTCGGCAGTTGGAATAAATGGTAAACTGGCTGTATCGGGCACGCAACTGGTAAACGAAAAAGGCATTCCGTTAATGCTTCGTGGGGCCAGTTTCGGGTGGCACAACCTATGGCCCCGGTTCTATAATGAAAAAGCCGTTGATTGGCTGGTAACCGACTGGAAATGCAATGTAGTAAGGGCATCCATGGGTGTGGCCATTGAGGACAATTACCTTGAAAATCCCGAATTCGCGCTGGAATGTGTGAACCATGTGGTAAAAGGAGCCATTAAAAGCGGCGTTTATGTGCTGATTGATTTTCACAGTCATAAGAAACACACCGAAGAAGCCAAAAAGTTCTTCGAGATGATGGCCACGCAATATGGCGATTACCCGAATGTGATTTATGAGATCTGGAATGAGCCGGATTATTACTCATGGAAAGAGGTGAAGGAATATTCGATTACCGTTATTGATGCCATCAGGGCCATTGATCAGGATAACATCATTCTGGTGGGTTCACCGCATTGGTGCCAGGATTTGGATACCGTATCGATGTATCCGATTGCCGGACATACCAACATCATGTATACGATGCATTTTTATGCAGGAACACACAAGAAATGGCTGCGCGATCGAACTGATGCTGCCATTGAAAAAGGAATACCGGTTTTTGTTTCCGAGTGTGCCGGTATGGAAGCAACCGGAGACGGGCCCATTGACGAAGCCGAATGGAATGAGTACTTTAACTGGATGGAAGATCGTAAGATCAGCTGGATCGCTTGGTCCGTATCCGACAAAAACGAATCCTGTTCCATGCTGATTCCCCGTGCCTCATCATATGGCCAATGGACCAATGATGTGATTAAAAGATGGGGGAAGATTGCACGGCAGACCATCATTGAAAAACAGTTGAAATGAAACATGGAGACGCAGGATTTTGCGTCTCCATTTTCAAAATTCAATTATAAATACATCGTCAGAATCCGTTCATAAAGTTCCTGTTTCGCACTGATTTGTTTTGGTTCTCCGTTTTGGAAAGCGATCTTCCTCATATCTTCAAGCGTGAGTTTTCCCTGTTCAAAAGCAGCTCCGTCGCCTTGATTGAATGAAGTATAACGCGATTTTCTCAATTTTATGTAATCCGACTCCTCCAGTATTCTGCCGGCAACAATTAAAGCCCGTGCAAATGTGTCCATACCGGAAACGTGCGCAATAAAAATATCTTCCGGGTCAGTTGAACTACGCCGGGTTTTTGCATCGAAATTGATGCCTCCGGTTGTCAATCCTCCTGCTTCGATAATAACCAACATGGCCTCAGTTAGCTCATACGGATTAACAGGGAATTCGTCGGTATCCCAGCCATTCTGATAATCGCCCCGATTGGCGTCAATACTTCCCAACATGCCGGCGTTGGCAGCAACCTGAAGCTCATGTTGAAAGGTATGTCCAGCCAATGTAGAATGGTTTGCCTCGATGTTGAGTTTAAAATCCTTATCCAATCCATAATATCTCAGAAAACCAATGACAGTGGATGCATCAAAATCGTATTGATGCTTGGTAGGTTCCATGGGCTTTGGTTCTATATAAAAGCAACCTTTAAAACCTTGCTTTCGTCCATAATCGCGGGCCATCGCCAGAAATCTGCCCAGGTGTTCCTGCTCACGTTTCATATCGGTATTTAACAGACTTTCATATCCTTCCCGACCACCCCAAAAAACATATCCTTCTCCGCCCAAAGTAATGGTAGCATCAATGGCATTTTTTACCTGGGTTGCCGCGTATGCGGTAACGTTAAAATCGGGATTGGTAAAAGCACCGTTTGTGTATCGTTTATGAAAAAATGCATTGGCAGTGCCCCAAAGCAATTTAACTCCGGATTCCTTTTGTTTTTCCTTTGCATAATCAACAATTGACGAAAGATTTTTCTCATATTCAGCCAGGCTCTTTCCTTCGTCGATCAGGTCTGTATCATGAAAGCAATAATAAGGGATTCCTAATTTTGTTAGAATCTCAAAAGCTGCATCCATCTTGTTTTTGGCGATGCCTAAAGAGTCATTTCCATTCGACCAGGGAAAGGTTTTAGAACCGTCAGTTCCGAAAGTATCTTTACCGTTGCCACATAAGGTATGCCAGTAAGCCATTGCAAAACGCAAATGTTCTTTCATAGTTTTACTGCCTATTCTTTTGTTTTCATCATAAAATCTGAAGGCCAATGGATTCTTTGAATCTTGGCCTTCGAATGCTATTTTTCCAATTCCCGGAAAAAACTCTTTGTTACCGATTGATAGTGACATGTTTAAAATGGATTAAGTTTAAAAAAGAGTCATTATAGTCTGATTAACTATATTTTAGAAATTTTTATCCAACACCAGGTCCACGAACTCAAAAAAAAGTAAGTCGCTCAGGCTTTGAAAGTTTCTTCTTATCCAGCTTATATAGTTGAGCGGGCTTGTGCTTTACCTTCTTCTCTTTTTCCGGTAAAGGGATCAGATAGTCGAGTTTTTGGACCTTTTTCCGGAAATTCCGTTTGTCAAATTCTCTATCCAGGATTTCTGAATACAGGTTTTGAAACTGACGGAGGGTGAACTTTTTGGGCAAAAGCTCCAAACCGAATAATTCAAACTGCAATTTCTTCCGGAGTTCCTTCAAAGCACCACTAATGATGAAATTGTGATCGAAAGCCAGCCTGGGTAATTTCTTTATCGGAATCCAATGACTTGGGCTCAACAACATTTTTGCCGGATCATTTTTTGCAATTCGCAGTATGGAATAATAGGTTATCGTGATGACTCTACGAATCTGCAATCCGCTTGTGGAACAAAGCCATGTGAGATCATTGGGATTATCCAGACGATCAGGACGGTCGAAAATTGCGAATTGTTTCAACGAGACGTGATCCAATCCGGTGAGTTCCTTTAATATGCGATAAGCCGCTTTTTCAAGGTCATCTGTATCCTTTATCAAGCCTCCAGGAAGTTTTAAGGTTCCGGATGGCAAATCTGATTTCTCATATGGAGACTTGTTCCGTTCAATCAACAATACCTTCAGCTGTTCCGTATCGAAGCCAAAAACAACACAATCAACCGATATGCTGGAATTAAGCGGGTCCATCGCAATCAATATATACATCTAAATTATGAACTTGATTTCTAAAAAGCAAACTTAGCGTAAAATATACGCTAAGTATTTTCCTTTGATCTTATGGAAATTAAGAAACTATAAGAGAGGACAAACAATGAATAAGAAAATTAAGATTTCAACTTAGTTTCAGTTATACACTAACTAATTTGCAGCATAACTGGAATAATATCCGGACACAGCACATGGCCCCGACCGGGTCTACAAATAATAGTACAATTGCTTCACACCAGTTTACATCAACAGGCGTTCAACATTAGTGCTGGAGGGTAAAACTTTGAAGGGTTAGCAGATAGTTCAAAAAGTATTTTATTTTGTGTACTGATTATCAGTACATTTTATTATCTTTATTTCGCTTTTGGATCAAATTTTCTTATTATAACTTACCTGATCCGCGATGCAAACCCTGCGTACCAACTACTACCGGATGTTCCCGGAACATCATTTTGCATTTGTCAGCATACAAACTGAAGTATTCTCTGTTCAGGAAGCCATTCAAATCAATCAGAAATACAAAACCGACAAGGCTTATTCCGATATCTTTTATCTGCTGATCATGGTTAATGAAAGATGTACTCTCGGTTTTACAATAAAGGAGCTGCAAAGGCTATCCCAAATTTATGTGAATGAATTTCAAACCAACAACCACAAGAAGGTGGTATGGCTGGTTTCGGAACCATTTGTCACCGCCATGACACATATTTTCGTTTCGTACACGAATGATTTGTATTGCTCAACCCTGGAAGGAGCCTATAATTTGTTGGATTTGCCTATACAGTACGAAGAATTTTTAAACCTGATCAAGCTTTCGGAACAACCGGAAGTTTTTGGGCATTAAGCGGTAATCACCGGATGTTATAATGATTTCGCAGGATGGCCGCGAACCAGGGTTCGGGGATGAGACGCTTTACCCTGACCGCAAGTTTTTGCTTCCAGGAACCCACAATATACCGGTCAGCTGGCCTTTTCTTCTCAAGTATGCAATAGATTTTTCGGGCGAGTATTTCGGGTTGCCATCCGTTGTTTTCTTCGCGTTCAATTACTGCCAGGGTTTTTCTGAACTGATGTTCATAAGCGTGGATGTGGTCAGTTGCAAAAACATTTTTTCGGGTGGTGGTATTTTTGGTCCGGAAATCGCCCGGATTGATCACAATAACCCGGATGTTGAATTGTCGCAATTCCATACGTAGTGCTTCACTAAAACCCTCAAGCGCAAACTTGCAGGCTGAATAATAACCCATGAAAGGTAATCCCATCAGTCCGCCAATAGAACTGATATTGATGATGGTACCGCTCCCCTGCTCCCTCATGACCGGAAGAACAGCTTTAATGGTGTTAACAACGCCCATAAAATTGGTTTCCATCTGAAGCCTGATGTCCTCATAGGGATATATCTCAATTGCGCCGCCGGTATGAATACCGGCATTGTTGATCAGGATGTCAATTCTGCCTTCTTTTTCTAGTATGGAGTTGACACAGTCCTTAACAGCCTGTGCATTGGTAACGTCGGCTTTCAGTACCCCTATCATGGGTCCAAGATCACAGTCGGATCGACAAGTTCCGTAAACTTTATAACCTTTTTGTGCAAGCAGCGTGGCTGTGTGTTTGCCGAAACCTGCAGACACGCCGGTAATTAGAACGACTTTACTCATACTCATTAATTGTCAGACAGCTTCATCCTGATGAACGAAGGCGCAAGTTAATGAATTGCAACAAGAAATCAGCCAATAAAGGTATAAGCCTTTCCGCTCTTTCCGGCCCTGCCGGTTCTGCCAATGCGGTGGATATAACTGTCCATATTCTGGGGTTGCTGGTAATTAATCACATGGGATACATTATCAATATCAAGCCCCCTTGCTGCCACATCCGTGGCAACCAGCACATTGATCCGCATATTTCTGAACGATTCAAGGGCATTCAACCTGTAGTGTTGTGATTTGTTGCCATGAATTTCATCAGCCTTGATTCCTGCTTTACGCAGATTTTTGCATATTTTGCTCACCCAACGCTTGGTGTCGGCGAAAATCAGCACTTTCTCAAAATCAGGGTTTCGAACCAGTTTGAGCAACATCTCCATTTTGTTTTCTCCTTCTGAAACCCTGATGATCTCCTGATCAATATTGTCGCCGCTGTTGTTGCTGTTATGCAAACGCACCTCAACAGGTGATTTCAACAGTTGGCCTATCAAAGCTTTCTGACTTCTGTTTTCAGTGGCAGAAAAAAGAATGGTTTGTTTCCGGTTTCTCATGCCGTCAACAATTTTAAGAATGCCGGGGGCAAATCCCATATCCAGCAACCGGTCAAATTCGTCGAGTACCAGCGTTGAAAAATTACCGAGTTCAATGGCCCTTTGCTGAACCATATCCTGAATACGACCAGGTGTTCCGATAATTACATGATTGGGTTTTCTCAGTTTCATGAGATCCTTTCTCACATCGGTGCCGCCAATCAGACTTTCGCTATAAAGCCTGAGTCCTGAAGCTATACTTTTAAATTCCTTTTCGATTTGAAGTGCCAGTTCGCGGGTAGGTGATATAACCAGTATCTGGTTTGCCGGATTCTTACCCAACAAGTTGTGCGCCAATGGGATTAGAAATGCTCCGGTTTTTCCGGTTCCGGTTTGAGCCAGCCCCATCAGATCGGCACCTTTAAGAATTGGTTCTATAGATTTGTCCTGTATTTCAGTTGGTGCCACATAGCCTTTTTGCAACAAATTGGCAATGATGGATTGATTTACAGGGAGGTCCTGTATGGCACGGTGAGATATATATTGGGTTTCAATAACAGGCTGTGCTTTCTTTACAAACAAACCGGCGTCCATCAGCTTTTTGACGGGACGGCTCTGTTGTACAGGTTTTCTTTTGAATGTGGCAGATTTTTGTTGTCTTGCTGTTTCTTTTTGTACGTACTTCATTTTAAAAATAATTTGGTTAAATAATCAAAACACTATCATTAACCAAATCATTATAAAATGGAGTAATGCATGTTTTCTAAAACTTCTAGCGGGGATGAATAAAATCCAGGGTCAATTGCTAAAAACTTGGCACAAAGATAATGAATTATTTGAAAATTAAGAATTTGTTTGCGCCGGTGCATATTTTATGTCATCTTTGCATGTATAATGACTGCTGTAAGCGCCACCGAAGTGAATTACGAAAATTGATGGGCAACAAACTAAATCAGTTATTGGGCCTGTTGAAAGGTTACTTTGGGCTTTTTCTGAGCGTCAGTTTTGGTATTTTTCTGTTCATACTCTTCTTTCAACCATTTCCAATTGACAGTCTGGATTTTAATAACAGGCTGATATTTATTGCCGGAATGGGTGCCATTGTGTTTTTCATGATGGTAATGATTCGGGTTTTATTTGCAACCTGGATTCCGGATGAGAGGACCTCAGACACAAATCCCGCATTTCTTGTATTTTTAAGAGGTTTCTGTTTACTGGTTCTCAGCTCAGTTGCCGTTGCGTTTTACCTGCGCTATGTGGGAAAAGTTCACATTTCTTTCTTTGTCATGCTGAAAGTATCCTTAATTTGTTTGGTACCGCCTGTTATATTGCGGCTTTACGACATCATCAACAACCTTAAAAGCAGTAATAGTCAGCTTTTGCAGGAAAAGAAAACGGTGCAGAAAATGATCGAAAAATATGAAGATGATATCCTCAACAAATCGATCGAACTGACTTCGGAAACCGGAACGGAAACAATTGAGCTGAAGATATCGGAAATTTTGTTGATAAGATCTGCCGACAATTATGTTGAAGTGGAATACTCTGAAAGTGATGTGATCAGGAAAAAACTGATCCGAAATACCCTTAAAGGAATAGAATCACAGTTAAGGGCATATCCCGACTTTGTGCGCTGTCACCGAACCTGCATTGTCAACGTACATTTCATTGAAAAACTGGAAAAAAAGCAAGACAGTTATTGTATTTCGTTAACCGGATATAGTGATAAGGTTCCAGTTTCGCGACAATACCTCTTGAAAATCAGGGAAATACTTTAGACTGGGGTAAGTGTCGCCTGCCCCGGTGTTTGATCATTCGTCACATTTCAACGCTGCTCAACGCCGAAAAGTCTACAATAGCCACATTCTGCTTTACTTAGGAAAAATCGCAAGCTAATTTTGTGCAGTTTTATGCGAATTTCTTAAACCAATTTCATGAACATTCTGCTTTTATATCCTAAGTATCCGGATACTTTCTGGAGTTTTAAACACGCGCTGCGATTTATTTCCAAAAAGGCCGCCATACCTCCGCTGGGTCTGATCACCGTTTCGGCCATGTTGCCCTCGGACTGGCATAAGAGACTGGTGGATCTGAACACAGAAGAACTTACCGATCAGCAAATCAAATGGGCTGATTATGTATTCCTGAGTGCCATGTATATCCAGAAGGAGTCGGTTGACCGGATTATCTGCAGGTGCCTGCAGAACAAGGCAAAAATAGTAGCCGGGGGTCCCCTGTTTACACAGGATTACGAGAATTATCCACAGATAGATCATTTTGTATTGAATGAAGCTGAAATCACATTGTCGCCTTTTCTGGAGGATATTGAGAACGGAAGGGTTCCGCAACGTATATATCAAACTGATGCATATGCCTGCATGGAAGATTCGCCGGTACCAGATTACCATTTGCTCAACCTAAAGCATTACGCTTCCATGAGTCTTCAGATAACCCGGGGATGTCCTTTCAACTGCGACTTTTGTGAAATCACCTCCTTGCTCGGGCACAAAGTAAGAATGAAAAGCACAGCCCAGGTATTGCGTGAACTGGACGCATTATATGAGTTGAACTGGCATGGAACGGTATCGGTGGTTGACGACAATTTCATCGGAAACCGGCGCGAGATCAAGGAAACCCTGTTGCCTGCCATGAAGCAATGGATGAAGGAACGTGAATATCCGTTTCTGTTTACCAGCCAGGTTTCCATCAACCTGGCTGATGATGAGGAGTTGTTATCGGAAATGGTTAAGGCAGGTTTTGGATCGGCATTTATCGGCATAGAAACACCCGATGAAGTGTCGTTACAGGATTGCCATAAGGTTCAGAATCAAAACCGGAACCTGTTGCATAGCGTTCGCAAGATCCAGCAGGCCGGTATTGATGTGTCAGCTGGTTTCATAGTTGGTTTTGACAGTGACACGCCGTCAGTATTTAAAAGACAGGCTGAATTCATCCAGGAAAGCGGCATTGTATCAGCAATGGTAGGGTTACTGAATGCCCCCAAAAACACCAAACTTTATGAGCGGCTGGAAGCTGAAAACCGGATTACCATGGATGCCACCGGAAGTAATACAGATTGTTCCATGAATTTTGTTCCGACCATGGATCAGGATGTGCTTCTAAGCGGCTACCGGTCCATTATTCGCAGCATTTACTCCATCAAACCCTATTATCAAAGATTGCGCCTGTTCCTAAAGAACTACCAACCAAGCAAATCAAAGAAAAAAAAGATTGAGTTTGCCGGCGTACTGGCCCTTTTCAGAATGATTGTCATCATTGGCATCATCAACAGGGGCAGGTTTGAATATTGGAAAATGGTGACATGGACACTCTTCAGGAAACCTGATTTATTCATGGACTCGATGACTTATGTGGTGTATGGATATCATTACAGGAAGGTATATGGATTGAACCGGTCAACTGTATGAAACCAAATTATTACTATACCCTCTTAATAAATATCCCTAGTGAAAGTCAGTATTATCACCCTGAGGGTTACCCACCCATGAACAGGCTTTTGCCGGCAAATTCAGGATCGCAGGTGAGGTTTACCCGAAGCTTTCTGAAACCAGCCTCATCGCCCGGAGTTGGTATATGAGTTAAATGCACCTCGCATCCCTGCAAGAATTTCAGGTTCTCAAGCGCCATCTGTGCTGCCGGGTTTGACAAGGCGCTGATTCCCAATACAATTAGCGTTTCATCTACATCCAGGCTCACCATTTTACCATTGAGAATATCCTTTTTCAGGTGTGTAACCGAGTCAATCAAGCTTTGGGGTAACAGATGCATATTGTCAGGCAATCCTGCCAAATGCTTACTGGCATTTAAAATAAGGCTGGATGCTGCATGCAGCAGATTCGAATTTTTTCCTGTGATGATGGTGCCATCGCGCAATTCCATGGCGGCCCCGCAGAATACACCGGCATTTCCCTTTCCCGTATCTTCAGCACTCTTTGCGGCTTCCCGGGCAGGCCAGACCACCTTGCGGTCGACTATTTTGGCACCTGCCTTTTTCATGATCCTGTTGATATGATCCAAGGAATCTCTTTCCGTCAATCCCAGTGCATATTCCACGGCACATCTGAAATACCTTCGAATGATTTCCTGATGTGAAGCTTCCGATACGATATCATCATTGATAATTCCTGCACTGGCACGGTTAACGCCCATATCGGTCGGTGACTGGTACATGGATTCACCACCGGTAATTTTTTCGATTATGCGTTTGAGCAGATGGAATGCTTCAATATCACGGTTATAATTTACTACCTCAACCTGATAGGCTTTCATGTGATGCGAGTCAATCAGCACCTCATCTTTCAGATCGACAGTCGCTGCCTCATAGGCAATATTAACCTTGTGGTCAATAGGCAGGTCCCAGATAGGAAATGTTTCAAACTTGGCATAGCCCGCTTTAACACCTCTTTTATATTCATGATATAAATTACACAGGCATGTGGCCAGTTTACCGCTTCCCGGTCCCGGACCGGTTACCACCACGATCGGTTTTTGTGTTTCAATATAGGTATTAGCACCGTATCCCTGGTCACTAACAATCAAGTCCACATCAGTTGGGTACCCTTTGGTGGGATAATGCAGGTATACTTTCACACCACGCTGCTCAAGTTTGTTTTTAAAGGCCCGGGCAGGCGACTGGTTCTCATATAGGGTAATTACCACGGCTGTGATATCAAGTCCCCAGTCTCTGAAATCGTCAATAGTTTTCAGTGCGTCCACATCATATGAAATACCAAAATCGGCCCGCAACTTCTTCCTTTCAATGTCGCCAGCGTTAATACATAGAATGATGTCAACCTGATCCCTGAGCTTTTGCAATAAACGCATTTTCACGTTCGGGTCGAAACCTGGCAGCACCCTGGCTGCATGATAATCATATAGTATTTTGCCTCCAAATTCGAGGTATAACTTATCATTAAAGCGGCCCACCCTTTCTGTAATGGCCGCTAACTGCTCCTTCAAATATCTATCACTGTCAAATCCAATGTGATCTGAACCTTTCATCGTACCCCCTTATTGTTAATATGAATTGTATGATAAGGACATCAATATTAGCAATTTTTTCGGTGTAGCGGATTCATGTTTGCAGAAAAAGATTTTCATCAACCTGAATATTGTATGAAATAAAGTATCAACAAATCAGTATTAAGTATTTTTGTATCAAAACAATTCAGTATTTAATATAAAAGTTAAAAACCTAAAAGCTAACAAGCATGTTGAATCCGATGACCTTTTAGTTAAAACCTTTATTGATAAAGTATTGGTTCAATAAAGGAATTTGGTACAATTTACCTCAAAAACAGCATTTTTTTTATTTAGGTTTAGTAACTTAGAATTCAGTTTTCGGAGAATGGATTAAGTTACTAAACCTCATTTAATACGTACCCCATGAAAAGGAGCCTTTCCGCATCAGGTTTTCTGTTGTTCATTGTAAGTTTAATAGTACCTGCAATATCGCTAGCGCAAACTACCGACAAAAATGCTGCCACTATTAAGAAGCTCGAGTTGAACGTAGAAACAGCAAAAAAGAATGTAGCTAAAAACGAAAGAACGATGGTTGTTTCGGATTCCCTGATCCAAAAAGGAAATGAGATGGTCGCTGAGTCAAAAGTCGAATTAAAAACCCTGGCCGCAGAACGTAAGAAGCTGGATAAGGAATATGCAACAAACAGAAAAGCGCTTGAAAAGCAGTCTTATTCAAAAGATAAGGCTGAGGCATCCAAAGCCAAAGCTGATTTGAAAGCACTGGATGCAAAATACAAAACTGATGCCAAGGAAATCGACAACAAGCAGAAACTGGCCGATAAAAATTCCTTAACAGGTGCATCCAATATCAGCAAGGGTAAAACGAGTCAGAAAACTGCCCAGGATGGATTGAAAACGGCTCGTGAAGCGCTTGAAGCTGCGGAGATCAAACTTAATAATACTACCAATCCTCCGGAAGAAGGCAGCACCACTGAAAAAAAGAAGAAAAAATAACCCGACAGGTACTGATATTATAATCAATCACCAAAGCAGGTTCCCACGCGGCGGGCACTTTTTACCCACTGATGGTCAGAGGGAACCTTTTTGGTTTTACCCACCACGTCAGCCAACGGAACGGTTACAATCCGGTTTTTCTCCAGGGCAACCATTACCCCAAACTCCTCTTTTTGGATAAACTTGGCGCAGGCAGTCCCCAGGCGTGTTGCCAGCAACCGGTCGGCTGCTGAAGGAACACCGCCCCGCTGCAGATGTCCAAGGATGGTCACACGAGCCTCAAGATGAGTGAGTTCCTGCAAGCGATTGGCCAGGCGAATGGTATTGGAAGTATTCAGCACATCAAGCTCTTCGCGATCCTGCTTCAATTTTTTCCTGGTTTTTTCATCTTTTGTTTTAGTGATCTTTTCCTTCAGATCAGCATACATCTTATTAAAATCTTGAGATATGGCACCCTCCGCAATGGCAACAATAGAAAACGACTTACCCTGTGCCTTACGTTCAAGGATGGATTCAGCTATTTTTTCAATATGATAAGGAATTTCAGGTATCAGGATCACATCGGCACCGCCGGCAACACCAGCTCCGAGTGCAAGCCAGCCGGCCTTATGCCCCATAATCTCAACAATGATAATTCGGTGGTGGCTGCTTGCCGTGCTGTGCAACCTGTCGATGGCTTCGGTGGCAATACCCATGGCGGTATCAAACCCAAAAGTCATGTCGGTTCCGGCCACATCGTTGTCGATGGTTTTCGGCAGCGTGATGATATTCAGACCCTGCTGTGCCAGGTGCCAGGCATTCTTCTGAGTTCCGTTACCACCAATGCAGACAAGGGCGTCAAGTCCGTTCCTGTGATAGTTTTCCACGATCACGTCGGTCATGTCTTTTTCCTTGCCATTCACGTTCATGCTGAAAGGCTTTTCACGTGATGTACCCAGGATGGTACCTCCAAGAGTAAGGATCCCTGAAAGCATTTTATTGTCGAGACTGAGTTGATGATTCTCCATCAGGCCCCTGAAACCATCCCTGAAACCGATCAGTTGCATGCCATAGTTGGGAATGGCGGCTTTGCCCAATGCGCGGATTGCAGCATTGGATCCCGGCGTATCTCCGCCGGATGTAAGGACTCCGATAATTTTTCCCATAAGGTGTAAAAATACAAAAATTATAAACAGGTGACTGGATCATTGTAATGCTTATAAAAATAAAGAATTTGTTTCAACTCTTCATTAAAGTCATTAACACACATTAAACTTAATTTTTGTAATTTTATCATCAAATAAGGTAAATTGAGGGTTATGTGGCGTTGATGAGGCAAGCTTGTTGGAATATACATATTCACTGGTAATAAACAATTAAATCCTATCGTTATGTACACATACACAATCGGTGGAAAGAACGGTAAAAAGAAAACACTTCAGGAAAGTAAAGAGCATTTGGTAATTCGTACCAGAAATTCAAGGAATTTTGAGGACGCTGTATACACTGATGCAGGGAAAAAGGCTCTCGAGGATTTCAGTGTCCAGTTGGAATTTCCAGATGCCCAGGTAACCATATTGAAAGTTAATGATACGGTTAAGAGTCAAAAAACGGCCAGGGACAGTGCCCGAAAAATTCTGAAACGCGAACCCGAATTGCGTTTTGCCGGACGGCTTTTGCTGGATGCCGACGGAAAAACGCCGGTGCTTTACACTGAAAACCTGATCATCAAGTTTTTCGATAACGTGAAGCCGGCTGTTTGCGAGAAAATTATTGCAGAAAACAACCTGACTGTGAAGCAAAAGCCTGATTACGCAACCAACGTGTATTTTGTTGGTGCACCTGAAAATATTGGTCTGCAAATATTTGAACTGGCTGAAACCCTGCTTCAGAAAAAGGAGGTTGAACTGTGTCACCCCGAGTTGATCCGAAAAAAAGCACTCAGGATGATACATGACAAACAATGGCATCTGAAGGCGACCACCATTAACGGAACTGCGGTCAACGCAAATGTTAACGCTATAGCAGCTCATGTTTTGTCAACCGGGGCAAACGTAAGAATAGCCATTATTGATGACGGTTTCGATATAGATCATCCCGAATTCAACCGGCCTGCCAAGATTGATGCAGCCAGGGATGTTACTTACGGCATCAACGACCCGCGACCCAAAAGCGCTTATGACAATCATGGCACAGCCTGTGCCGGTGTAGCGGCAGCATCAGGCATCGGTT
>CAYVBH010000074.1:0-14603 GCA_964449015.1 uncultured Bacteroidales bacterium | reverse complement strand
TTGTCTTGGCTTTTCTTGCTTCCTTCTTTGTGCCAAGACAAAGAAGGAAGTGGGGTTCGGGGCGAAGCTCCCGGATGGATGTTAACGATGTACAGCTAAAAATGATAACAGGTTCAGGCAAGGCAGGCTCATTATGACTGTTCATAAATCCTTCGAATTGTTGTTATCAATAAGCAGGAAAATACTATTTTTATCTCACAAACACTACTAACTGATTCCTATGGTTTTCCGATCGGCCTTCCTGGCATTGCTGTTGTTTCTTGTTACCCCATTGATGTATCCGGGGTCGCAATCCATTGAGCCGGATCGGCAAACGGTTACCTGTGATGCCGGTTCTTTACCGGATATCCGCCAGCTTTATGAATCGCTAAACGACACTTCGCTGAAAGCGGAAGTTTTCTTTTTAGCAATGAAAGGTCACAGGACCCTCGTAATGCAAAACCAGGTGAGGAAAGACAGCCTGCTTTCTATTATTGATTATAGCCTGCCTTCATCAAGCGAGCGTTTTTTTGTGATTAACCTGGCGCGCCAATGCCTGGTGTATAAAACGCTGGTTGCTCATGGACGTAATTCAGGAGAGTTATATGCTTTGAGATTTTCTAACAAAGCCCGCTCCCATCAAAGTGCACTTGGGTTTTACATAACCGGTAACCCTTACGTGGGCGGACAGGGTTATTCCATGATACTTAACGGTATTGATTCCGGGTACAACGATCTGGCGCGAATTCGATCCATAGTAATACATGGTGCTGACTACGCCACTGAAAACTATATAAAACGTTACGGAAGGCTTGGCCGCAGCTTTGGCTGTCCGGCCTTACCTCCCGATGTGAATAAGGAAATTATCGATCTGATCAAGGAAGGATCTGTGGTGTTTGGATTTTACCCTGACAGCAATTATTTGAATCAATCCGTTGTACTTGGTTATCAATTAACCAACAAGGCTTTATCTGAATCGCTCCTTTAGATTCCTGCTACAGCGGTAAATTTCTCCAGTTCCTTTTTGTCGGTTCCATAAATGTCCTTATAAAAGAACAATCTCCCGGCATCATCAGCCTCACAGGTGATATAACGTATCTCAATTGAAAGTTCCGAGTTCACGCCAAATTCACGGTGTCTTCCGGTTCTGATCAGATTTACTATATCGGTTGTATCGGCATTGATTTCATGAAGAATATATCCGGCGAGGCGTTCGGGATGCTGCACCCTGATGCAGCCGTGAGAAAACGCCCGCAAATCCTTGGAGAACAATGATTTTCCCGGTGTATCATGCAGGTATATTGCATAAGGACTCGGGAAGATGAACTTCAACTGGCCCAGGGAATTATCGGCACCACGGTCCTGCCTGACGGTATAGTTGAAATTGTCGGCAGAAATATCGTTCATATCTATATTTTCATAACTGACCGTTTTGTAATCCTTGTCCAGCAGCTTGAAGTTGTTTCTTTTCAGGTAATTGGAATCCGATTTGATCTTCGGGATGATTTCGTTCATGGTAATGCTTTTTGGCACAAACCAGGTTGGATTGGCAATCACCTTATTCATATGCGACGAAAGCACCGGAGTGGGTGTGGAAGGGCTGCCCACTATAACCCTGAATGTATCGATGAGTTTATTACCCTGGTAAATCTTCATCCGGTACGCCGGTATATTCACCCACAGCTTGTTGGCGTCGTCATTTTGTTGCTTCCTCAGCCTGTCAAGGTTTAAGGCCAGAATTCTGTACTTGTAAAGCATACTTTGCTCGAGCGCTTCAATTGTGTTTTTCCCGGGTTTGCCGTCGGGCGCCAGTCCATGATAATACTGAAATCTTTTCAGGGCCCCAATGAGGTTGCCATCAAAGTCCTTGCTGTTGAGATACCCGTATTTCTTAAGCGCACTCCGGATTTGCCCGTATAGTAATACAGAGTCTTTATTTGGGTAAGTTATGTCAACCCATTCATCTGTAAGCGTGTTATTTCGTACAAACTTCCGGCTTGCTGATTGCAATCTCAGGTATTCTATGAATTGCGGCTGAACCGACAAAATACTTTTTGAAAGGGTCCCGTTCATTAAACCGGTTGAAAGAATATCGGGCAATGCAGCTACCCAGGTTTCCGATAAAAGAGTTGAGTCATAAGCCCGGTAACCCGCATGAAGGTTCACCATCAGGCGAAAAGCGGCATCGCTGACCAGCACCTCAAGGGCAACGCCGGTTGTCGACTGCCTGTTGAGCTGAGAAATATCTTCCATACGGCGTTGAAGCTGTCGGATGATCGAAAGGTGATAGCTTGCAGGTTCCAGTCCGTATTCACGTGAGTTTTCAACCATCCCAAGGAGCTCCTCGGCGCGCTCATTGAGGCCCCGAAGATGAGTCCATACCGGTTTGTAACCGTTGTTCCGGTATAATTCTCTTATTGCGCTGATCATCAGCGGAATTTCTCCGTCAACACGGATCAGACTATCCACTTTTTGTGATGTCAGAAAAACACGAAGTGAATCAATGGTTTCAGGATTCAGATACCCATACTCGGGGAAATTTTCCTTACCCGGGCTTTGCTGATAGCTGGTGCTGATCAGCAGCACCAATGCCACCGGAATAACTGCTATGAAATACCTGAATGCCCTCTTGTGAAAGCAGGTGCCTGAGTTGGTTTTGTCTGTGACAGTAAGATGGGTGCTACTATTGTCAATAACGGTTGTGTTCATGATTCCATCTGTTGGTTTCTGTGATTATATACGGCAGGAAGCCTGTGAAATCCGTTTTATTTACACCAACAGGGAACTAGATTTGATGAAAATGAAAAAAGCATTGAGTATAACGGAAACGTTTGAATATCTGTAGAGTATCAGGTTTTTGCTGTCTTTACTATTGAATTTCAATCACATAAAAAAAGCGGAGTCACAGACCCCGCCTTGTAGTTTTACAAATAAAATGTTATTTCTCAGTATCTTACTTCTTAACAGAAGTTAATACATTAGATCCTAATAGTTTGCCGGCACTGTCATAGGTTTCGCTTTTAACCATGCCGATACCTTTGGAAAACCATTCTACACCTTTGGTTTTCACATTGATCATCATTTTGGTAGCCACATCATAGGAAATTTTATAGCATTCGAAAGTTCCTGCAGGTGTGGTGATGCTTTCAACCGCATCTACTTTCCGGTTTGAAACGTTAATGGTCATATTCATCATAGCCATACCATTTGCCAGGAAGGACATCTTCATATCCCCGCTTTTGAGCAGGTCACCGGCTTTCATGGACGCAGGAAGCTCCAGATTTCCTCCCTCGACCTTCATTTCCATATCTTTATATGATTCCATACTCTGGGGGCTCATCAGGTTCTTCATGTCGATGTAATAAACCCCTCCTTCGCAGCGTGCCTTAAGGTCAACAGATCCCAGGCTCTTGTACTTGGCATCAAAGCTTTCAGCGGAAACCAATATTTCCGTTGATCCGCCAGATTTTTTGATGTCCTTAATCTTCTGTATACTTGATCCACTCAGGTTTCCTTTTTTATCGTATTGTTTATACTCCAGTTGGGCGTTTACCATATCCGGATAGTACATGGGGCAATCCTGTGCCATGATACCTGCAAACAGGAAAACTCCAAGAATTGAAGAAAGAATTGCTTTTTTCATGTTATGTGTCGTAATAGGTTTAGTAAGGCAAATCTAACTAATTTATTTCAACCGGAACAGGATGATTATTTCTAATTTGGACTGATATTTGTTCATGATGTACTATCTTACATAGATATTCAGGTTTAACAACAAACAATAAAACTATGAAATCAAGAATTATTCTGGTCTTGTCATTTCTCATCTCCTATCTTCCCGGGTTTGCCTCAGAACCTGCTGAGGTATCTTCGCAGATCAGGGATGTAACTGTTTTTCTTAACGGGGCCCAGGTATCGCGACAGGCAAAAATATCCCTGCCAAAGGGAATGACCACGCTAATATTCAGGGAACTACCTGTGAATATTGACCCCCAAAGCATACAGGCCAAAGGAGAAGGCAATTTCATCATACTTTCGCTGCTGCACCAGGTGAATTACCTGGCTGGTCAGCGCACTACTGCACAAGTAAAACTTCTCCAGGACTCGTTGAAATTATACGAGGAAAAGATTGCCTTTAACGGAAGCATGCAATCTGTAATGCAGAACGAGGAAGAACTGCTGATTGCCAACCGCGATATTAGTGGGAACGACAAAGGAGTAACCATGGTTGAACTCAAAACAGCTGCTGATTTTTATCGGGCAAGACTGACCGAAATAAAGAAAGAACAGTTGAAGCTGAACCGCGATGCAGCAATGCTCAAAGAAAAAGCAGATAAATTACGTGCCCAGCTTGATGCGTTGAATGCCAGAATGAAAAGGCCCACATCAGAGGTGCTTGTGAATGTATCGTGCAATGAGGCCACATCGGCTGGTGTTGTATTGACCTATGCAGTTTATGATGCCCGGTGGAATCCGAATTATGACGTGAGGGCCAAGGATGTGCAGAGTCCGGTTCAGCTTTTCTACAACGCCCGTGTATCGCAGAATACCGGTGAAGATTGGAACAATATCAACCTGAAACTTTCTACTGCAAATCCCCGGCAAAGAGGTGAAAAGCCCAACCTCGAGCCCTGGTATATTGATTTTGAGCAGCAAATCCGTGATCTCGGTCAATACAACGTTGCCAGACCGGGGGCTGCAAAAAAAGCATATACGGCTAATGTTGAGGTTGTTGTTGCAGATGAGGAAATGGAATTAGCTGCAGTAGAAGAGGTGGCCGAAACCGCAGCAACTTACACCGAGGTAAATGAAAATCAGACCAACCTGGAATTCAACATCAAACTCCCCTATGACATCCCATCAGACAATAAAGAATATACCATCAACATCCAGGATTTCAGTCTTCCGGCCTTTTTTGAATATTACTGTGCTCCCAAACTCGACCGGGAAGCCTTTTTGCTGGCCCGGATTACGGGTTGGGAAAATTACAACCTGTTGTCGGGTGAAATGAACCTGTTCTTCGAGGGAACCTATGTGGGAAAGTCTTTCCTGAATGTAAGGAATACCAATGATACGCTGGATCTTTCACTGGGTCGCGACCGGGGAATCATTGTCACCCGTGTGAAAATGAAAGATTTTACGGAAGAAAAAACCATTGGCAGCAACAAAAGAGAGACCCGTGCCTGGGAGATCACTATCCGCAACAATAAAAAGCAGCTGTTGAACCTTTGGCTTGAAGACCAGTTACCGGTTTCCATGAACAAGGATATTGAAGTGGAACCTCTTGATTTTTCGGGAGGAAAGCTCAACAAGGAAACAGGCCGGATTTCATGGAAACTGAAGATGGAACCTGCAGCCGAAAAGAAAGTAAGGGTATCCTTTGCCATCAAATACCCCAAGGATCAACGGGTTTATATTGATTAAGAAAACCGGTTATTCAAATATTTCCATTGATTCGGCCAGGTTGGGTTTTGCCTTGGGTTTATGTTCCGAGTTGGGTTTACCGATGACCACGAAAGCAAGTGCTTTTTCAGGTTCGCTAATCTGAAGCATTTTTTCAATTTCCATTCGTGCAAACATGGCCCCGCTCAGCCAGCATGCGCCGTATCCCATATCCACAGCCGCCAGCAAAATATTCTGAATACTTGCCCCGGCACTTTGAATATCGGGATGATTGCGCAACAGGTTTATTTCGTCGTGTGAAAGCTCAACCGCGCTTTCAAGAACGGTCACATAGGGTTTTGTGACCAGCACAAGCAAAACAGGTGCATCTTTGAAGAAGGTAGAAAACCAGGTAACCTGTTTTTTCACATTTGCAGCGGCAATGGATTTTGTAGCAGGCAATTCTTCAATTTTTTGTGCCACCACATCAGCTATCTCGTTGAGCAATTTGCGGTTTGATACTGCTATATAGCGCCAGGGCTGAAAATTATTCACACTGGGAGCCAGCCCCCCCAATCTGACCATTTCCCGGATGTCGGCCATATCCACTTTCTCCTCGCTGAACACCCTGATGCTGGTGCGCGCTTCAATTGCTGCTTTAAGTTCCATAGAATTACATATTTTCAACTAATATAAAATAATTTTACCTAAAAATGAAACCAATAGATGCAAATAATGGTAGACAAGTATATTCACCTGCCAGCATTTTTTAGGTCGGGACATGGGTGAGAACCGCACATATTTTGTGTTTAAGTATGATGGTATCTGATCAGGATTATCAACTCTTTGTGTATGCTTTGAAGAATTCTTCAAAGTACGATTTCAGCCAGTATTCCGAGAAATCGTTGAAGCGAAGAATATTGAAGGTGCTCACCGACCATTCGCTGAATATTACCACGTTGATTTCCAAAATAAAGACAGATCAGGATTTTGTTGAAAAAATGGTGAAGGAAATCACTGTGAATACCACCGAACTTTTCCGCGACCCTCAGGTGTGGCAGGCCATCCGGTTTAACATTCTGCCCAGGTTTAAAAACAATTCAGTGATCAACATATGGCATGCCGGTTGCTCCACGGGACAGGAAGTATACTCCATGCTAATCCTGCTGAATGAACTTGGAATGCTTGAAAAAGCAAGGGTGTACGCCACCGATATCAATACTGACGTGATGGATGCTGCCAGGCAGGGTGAATACAAATACCGCTTTAATTTAGCATACCTGGATAACTTTGATAAGGTAATCAAGGAAAATCCATACAACTATGAGGAATACAATGATGTGCCCTATGAGAAATACCTGATGCTGGATAAAGCCAATGACACCATTAAGCTGTTGCCTTTTCTGAGAGAAAAACCGGTATTTAAAAAGCACGACCTGGTAGTCGACAACAATACACTGTATGTGAAATTCGATCTGATCCTGTGCAGGAATGTAATTATTTATTTCAATTACAATTTGCAATGCAGGGTTTTTGACTTGTTTCACCAGAGTTTGTACGACACAGGATGTTTGGTATTGGGCATGCATGAAACCATTCTGGGAGCCCATGCATCGAAATTTCAAAAAAAAGGACATGCTTACTTTAAAAATTAAGACAGTTACGATATATTTGATTAAATTGAGTACCAAAAGATTGTTTTTTCAAAACTGGGGACGATGAATAAAAAAGCATCCAAATCTGCCATGAGCAATAAATTATTCCTTGGGTTTTGGTTTGTTCTCTTCGCAACCCTGATACTTGTCATCAACTGGCTCTTCCGCATGCCTGTTCATAAAGCTGATGAGCTTGTACTGAGGTTCTCAAACACAAAGAGTCAGTTAACTGAACTTAAAGCAATTCATGCTGATTTTCTGCTGTATTACAACCAGGCTGACAATCTGTTGTCAAACGCCGACAGTAAGGCTGAATCAGACGCAAGATCCATAATTACAGACATCAGGAGAGATCTTACCCTGTATGAAACAAACTATTCGCTGGTGCGGAAAAAGGAAGTATCAGCTTCACTGGAACATTTTTTCAAGACGCTATCCTCATTTGAGAGCAGTCTAAATGATTTCTTTCTGATCTCTCATGAGCGGGGAAATCTGAAGTCGGGATTGATTTCTCAATGGCTGGGCTTGTCACATACCCTGCTTGATGCAATAAGCCAAAACAATGGAGTTCAAGCCGGAAGCATATTCCGGATAAAGGATCTGGAAAACCAGTACTTGTTGACACGGGACATCAGAACGCTCGAAAATATTTCTGTTATTGTCGAAGAAATCCGTAATCAGATAGTCTTTGAAGAAAGTGGTATCAGTTACGAAGATTTTGACCGTTATGCATCGCTTACAGGCAATCTGGTTTTGATTGAAAAAAGAATGGGATACGAAGGCGTGCCTGGTGTTATTACAAGCATGCGGCAATCCATGCAAACGTTGCAGGATGATTTTCAAAAAGTGGGTGCCCTCATCACAGACAAGTCAGAAAAAGGTAAAACATGGTGGGCCATTGCACGATATTTCCTCACCATACTCATTGTTGCATTGTACATCTACCTGTTCATCAATGTTTTCTCAATTGTAGATCCGCTAAAACAGCTGGCAGGTTTTACAGGGAAGATTGCCCGGGGTGAATTCCCTGATGACGCTATTTCGTGTGGTAACCTGTCGGACATGCAGGATGTTAAAAATGCCCTCGACAAACATGTTGTCTCTTTAAGGGACAAGCATGCGTTTACCAATGCCATGAACCAGGATTTTCTTGATGCAACTCTGGATCTTCAGGGTGAAAATGATGAATTAGGCAAGGAACTCATCAAGCTGCAGAAAAAAATCACGGAAACTGCTGAAAAGCAAGCCAGAAATGAAGAAGACAATTTTAGAAGACGATACATGAACGAAGGTCTGGCCAGATTTGCCGAAATCCTCCGTACCAAAAGTAATGACCTGAAACTCCTGGGCGATAATTTCATACGTGAAACCGTCAAGTACCTGAACGCTATTCAGGGTGGTTTCTTCATTTATGAGAACTCGGAAATTTCAACGCCGGCACTCAACCTGATAGCTGCATTTGCCTATAACCGCAAGAAATACCTGACCAAGACGATAGCTTTAGGAGAAGGCCTTGTGGGGACATGTGCCAGAGAAAAGAAAACCATAAACCTGCTGGAAATACCTGCCGGTTATATCACCATTACATCCGGACTTGGTGACACTCCTCCTGATAACCTGTTGCTGGTGCCTGTGCTTCATGAAGACGAGTTGCTTGGAGTGATTGAAATTGCTTCACTCAACCGTTTCAGGAATTATGAGATTGAATTTGCTGAACAGGTTGCAAGAAGCCTGGGATCAACCATTGATTATACAAGGAACAACCAGAAAACAGCTGATCTTTTGGCCAAATCGCAGCAACAGGCGCTCGAAATGGCAGAGCAGGAAGAGGAGATGAGGCAGAACATGGAAGAACTGAAAGCCACACAGGAAGAATCGGGTCGGCGTGAGGAAGAGTTCAGGGGAATCGTGGAAGCACTGGGAAACTCATTGTATGTAATTGAGTATGATTTGGAAGGAAAGATCTGTGGCTGCAATGAAAAAATATGTGAGCTTCTGGGGAGTACCCGTGATGAACTCGTTGGAAAATTGCACCAGGAAGCTTTAAACGGAACACTAAAAACCGATACCCGTTTTTGGGAAGAAGTTTTAAAAGAAAAGCATGTGAATGTTCATGAAACAATCAGGATAGGCAAGAAGGAAATTAAAATTCTGGAAAACTTCACGCCTGTTGTTAGCCGTGAAGGAATTACAGTTAAATATATAAATTTCGCAACAGATGGCCGAATTGGGAATAGTTGACATACGGGAAATCATCAGGCTCATTAAATCGTTGTACAATTACGATTTCACAAGTTATGCGCTGACCTCTTTCAAGCAAAGACTGGAAAGGGTTATGAAACTCTATGCCCTTGGGTCTCTGGACAGCCTCATGCGGAAAATTCAGGATGATGCTGATTTTTTTGACGCATTTCTGTTTGAGCTGACTGTATCCTCTACGGAAATGTTTCGTGATCCGTCTCTTTGGCGTTGGTTAAGGGAAGATTTTTTCCCGGAACAAATTGATAAAAATGTCGGTAAATATAAAATTTGGCTTCCTTTATGTGTCTCCGGAGGTGAATTGTATTCGCTTGCCATACTGCTTCATGAAATGGATATGGCTGATAAAGTTCAGATTACAGCCTCATGCATCAGCAATAAGAGTATTGCCTTAATCAGGGGAGGCAGTTATGATGCTAAAAAGGTTGAAATATCAGAGGAGAATTATAAAAGATTTAACGGTATCAAGGAATTATCGGCTTACTATAAATCCGAAAAAGACTATGTGGTAAGAAACAACAGCCTGATTGAGCATGTTGAATTTAAAAAACTAAATATTAACTTTGATAGTGCTCCCCAAAATGTCAAACTGATCCTGTTCAGAAATGTCCTGATATACTATAATCCTGCCTTGCAGGAAAAAATACTGCAGGTTCTTCACAGATCCCTGTCAGTTTCAGGTCACCTGATCCTTGGGATTCGTGAAAAAATACCCGGATTAAGCACCAGCAGAGATTTTGAATTTATGAATGAAGCTGAGAGCGTATACCGGAAAAAATTTTGATTTGATAATGAATTACAAAGCAGTAATATTAGGCGGATCAGCTGGCAGTTTCCAGATAGTTACCCGGATACTGAATTCATTGCCCAAGGATTTTCCCTTGCCGGTTTTGCTGTGCCTTCACCGGCTCAAGCATGTTCGCTCGGGATTTGTGGAAGCGTTATCGCTGAAATCCAATATACCCGTTGAGGAACCCTACGATAAGGACTCGCTCCGGCCAGGGAAAGCTTATCTTGCACCGGCCAATTACCATATGTATGTTGAACTGGCCAACCGCATTGCTTTGTCAACTGAAGATACGGTAAATCATTCACGGCCTTCTATTGACCTTTCGTTTATTACAGCAGCCAACGCCTACCGCGAGAAGCTCATTGGCATCATACTTTCGGGCGCCAATAAAGACGGAGCGTTGGGCCTTAAAAGAGTTCATGATAACGGAGGCATTGCCATTGTTCAGGATCCCAATGAATGTGAAGTGAAAACAATGACACAATCTGCCCTGCAACTTACTAAAGTGGATTTCGTATATAGCACAGATCAGATCATTAGTTATTTACAAAAGCTCCGGTAAGTCGATGATTGACAAGAAAAAATACAGAAAATTCAGTATTGCAGCCCTGATCGTTTTGGTTGTGGGTTTGCTGCTGACTTTTGCCGCCCTTTGGAATTCATTGCTGAACAGCAATACGCAAAAAGAGGGATGGGTTGTATTTTTCGTTCTTATTCTTTTTGCCACCGGTGTATTTCTGTTTTTTATCGCCTTCAGATCCTCTGATGAAGCGGAACTCGAACATGAAAGAAAACTGGCATTTGAAGCCGGGAAAAAAGAAGTCCGGCAGGAACTTGAAAACAGAAACCAGGAAGAAACCATTGAAGATACTAATGAGTCAGAAGCCGTTGAACATACCGTTACCTCCGTATTGACCGGCATGCAGGGAATCCGGACTGTGAACAGTTTTTGCAACAAGATATTGTCAAATTTAGGCAAAGAAATGGGTTTTGTTCAGGGCATACTATATGTAAAGGATACTAAAGAAAACCTGTTCAATCCAACCGGGGAATATGCCCTCACTGATCGCAAGCCGGCTCCTTTTAAGCTGGGAGAAGGCCTTGCAGGCCAGGTAGCCGAAAGCAAAACCAGGATGGACCTGTATGATGTTCCTGAAAACTACTTTAAGGTTGCATCGGGATTGGGAAACTCGCAACCGCGTTTCCTTTTCATTGTTCCTGTTCTGAACAATGAGGAAAGTATTGCTGTAATTGAATTAGCAGCGTTCAAAAAACCGGATGCCCTGACCGGAAAAATTCTTGATAGATTATCATCTGAACTGGGACCCAAGATTCATAAATTTGCAGTTGCCTGATACATCATGAGTACAGAAAACAAAAATAACATCATTCAGGAGGTGCTGCGAACAGAGACATTTGTTGCGGGACTCATCACCGGATTGACACTGACCCTGCTTGGCTGGGTTCTGGAATTTGTAAGAAGCAGGATAAATGTATCCTTTACAGGTATTGGCGAAATTCATCGGAGTAATCCCCTGCTGTACATTCTGGACGTGATGCCGTTGATCATGGTGATTGGTGCTTACCTGCTTGACCGACGCCGCCTGAAAGACAAAAACCAATTCAAAACCGGCCTGAACGAGCGTGATTCACGCATGAACGCCATGGCTGATTTTGCCAAGAAAATCGGAGAAGGCGATTATCATTCCCAGCTCACCATCAGCACTGATCATGATATTCTTGCACAATCACTGTTACTCATGCGCGATAACCTGCTTCAGAATTCAAAAAAAGAATCGGAACAGAGCTGGATCGCTGAAGGCAAAGAAACAATATCCGATATCCTCAGACAATACAATAAAATTGATGAACTGTCATCGCATGTAACTCAGGCGCTGGTGAACTATACCGGGCTGGTACAGGGCGCTTTCTACCTATACGACGACGACCGGAAAACCCTCACCGGCGTTGCCACCTATGCATATAACAGAAGAAAATTCGGCGATGCGGAGCATAAGCTGGGTTATGGCCTGATCGGTCAGTGTGCTTATGAAATGGATTACGTCTATCGCACCGAGATTCCGGATGATTATGTTACGGTTACATCAGGAATTTTGGGGGATCAGAAACCCCGGAGTCTCCTACTGATACCTTTGATCTCTGATGAAAAGCTACAGGGAGTGATGGAATTCGCCTCCATTGAAAACCACATTCCCAACCTGACCATCCGGTTGCTGAAGGAGCTGGCTGAAATCATCGCAAGAACCTTTTTTAACCTGAAGATCAACGAGAAGACTGAAAAATTGCTGGTTGAATCACAGCAAATGACCCTCGAACTTCAGGAAAATGAAGAAGAACTCAGGCAGAACGCCGAAGAAATGATAGCAACACAGGAAGAGCTCAAGAAATCGAACGAACACCTGGAACAGCAGATTCAGGAAGTGGAGAATGCACAAAAGAGACAATATTCGCTGCTTGAAAATGCATCAGAAATAATCGCCATCTACGATGAAAATATGGTGATGAAGTATGAGAGTCCTTCGGTGTTTAAAATTCTCGGCTTTACTTCCGATGAAATGATGCATGGAAAGGATATTGACCGCCTTACACGGAAAGGTGAAACCAGCATGCGCAACATGTTCAAACAGTTGCTTGCAAAACCCGAAGAGCCGGTTACCATACAGTATACCTACATGAAGAAGAACGGTCAAAAGATCTTCCTGGAAGCTACCGGCCGGAATTTATTGATGGACCCTGCCATTGAAGGCATCATTCTGAATTCATCCGACATCACTGAAAGAAAGCGTGCAGAGCGTGAAGAAAGGCTTAAGAGCAAGATGCAGGCACTTTCTGAAAACTCACTCGACCTGATCATCCGGTTGAGCACCATCGGCCAGTTCTTTTATGCCAATCCGATTGTCAGCAGCTTTATGGATATTGACCCCAAAGATCTCATCAACAAATCTCTCGGAGAGGTCAATATGTCGGAAGTGCTGCATAAGTATTTCAAGGATACCATTGATACCATCAAGTCATACCCCAATAAAACCCTTGCCGAAATCACCGTTCCTGCAACCATTGAAGGGGTTCAGACCGACCGGATCATGAGCTTTGCAGCCATTCCTGAATTCAATGAGAATGAGTTGGAAACCATTCTTTTTGTAGGACATGACATTACTGAAGCCAAGCAAATTGAGCTTGAAATTCAGGACAAGAATCGCAAGATTGAGGACTCCATCAATTACGCTCAGCGCATACAGACTTCCATTCTTCCAGATATCAGGTCGGTCAGGGAACACCTGCCGAAATCGTTTATCCTCTACAAACCCAGGGATGTGGTCAGTGGAGACTTCCCGTGGTTCTTCAACAGGGGTAATGATATTTATATAGCTGCTGTAGATTGCACCGGGCATGGTGTTCCGGGCGCATTGCTGTCATTTGTAGGCTATTTTCTGCTGAACAATATTGTTGACCACGAAAGAAAGATGACTGCTTCTGAGGTATGTGATATGCTTCATTTCGGAGTGAGAAAAACGCTCAAACAGGATAGTGAGGAAGCTGAAGCCAGAGATGGTATGGATATTGCATTTTGCAAGGTGAATCATATGGAAAAAGAACTGCAGTATGCCGGTGCCCACCGTCCGCTTTATTTGCTGAGAGACGGTGAACTAGCCGAATACAAAGGAGATCGTAAGGCCATAGGAGGAATCCCTCATCGTAAAAAAGAGGAAGAAAATTTCACCAATTATGTGATTCGATACAAGCGCGGAGATAAGGTCTTCTTCTTCTCCGACGGTCTTCCCGACCAACTGGGAGGCCCCGAAGGTAAGAAATACTCACCCAAACGGATACGCGAACTGATCCTGGAGCATAAGGACCTTCCAATAGAAAAGTACAGCACACTTTTCGCTGAAGACTTTGAAGTTTGGAGAGGTGAAGGAAAACAAATAGACGATGTGCTATTGATTGGAATCGAATTTTAGTAATATTGTAATATAAACTGAATGAACAATGGATAATAAAAAAGATGTGAAAGGCTTTCTGGAGTTTGTTTATGAATTTTACAAATCAATGAAAGCCCATGAGATCACTTTAGTGTATGAGGGCGAAATAACCCATCAGATCACCAAGGCATTTACATCTCTTACTGAATCGAACATGTCAAAAGAAGATGAGCCGAATTCAGTGCAGCGTAAGGTATTCCATGTGATGGTTGAATGTTTGCAGAATATCAGCAAGCATGCAGATGATTTCACCTCAAATGATTATCTCTTTTCAGGACGTGGCATCTTTCTTGTAAGTAAAGGTGAGGATGAATACAGTGTAACTACCGGAAATGCAGTTGAAAATGATAAGATTGAATATCTTACCGAGTTGCTGGAGAACATCAATCACATGGACAAGGATGAACTCAAAGAGTTGTACAAAAGGCAAATGAAAGAAGGAAGACTTTCAGAAAAAGGAGGTGCAGGCCTGGGTTTCATTGACATTAAAAGAAAAACCAACAAGGAGCTTGAGTATCATTTTCTCCCCATATC
>CAYVBH010000073.1:13051-14647 GCA_964449015.1 uncultured Bacteroidales bacterium | reverse complement strand
CGTCATTGAACGGGTCACCCCCTTCGAGTTCGCTGATGGGTATGTGAAAGGCCAGAATCACCAGGTGGTCTTTGGGTAACAGGCTGAGGTCGTTTTTAATGAATTCCAGCTGGTCCTTGCGGAACCCGCCCCAGTAATCTTTACCGTCGCGCGGATCGGGGAAAAGTATATCGTCAAGCACAATGAAATGTGCTTTTCCGTGGTTGAAGGCATAGGTGGCCGGGCCGAAGCTTTTTTCAAAGGCTTCATCAGACAGGCTGTCGGCTAGGGTATCATAATTTCCATCGTGATTGCCCAGTACGTTGTACCAGGGGATGCCGATGTCTTTTACAGCTTCAATATAGGTTTTATGCAGATCAAAGTTGTCACCCGCCAGGTCGCCCAGGGTAATGCCGAGATCGACTCCCTGCACTCGGGTCAGCTCCGATACGATGCCTTTGTGAAAATATTCCACTTCCTGCAGCGAATAGGGTTGTGGGTCACCAAACACCAACACCCGGAAATTTTCCTTTGGTGTTGCCGGAATCAACGGAAAATCAACCGAACGGGGCAGGGATCCGGTTGGCGGAACACCTGCGTCTGCAGTTTCGGGTGAACCATTGGGTTTGTGGTTGTAATAAAACAAGGGTTGGTTGTTTGCATTCACAGGCACGTTGTAATTGCCGGGTTTGATCACAAACAGGATGTTGTCATTAGCAATTGGCAGGGTATATTCGCCTTTCTCATTGGTAAGCACAACCTCTTTTCCGTTAGAAACAGCTACATGGGCAATACCTTTTTCATTGCGATCTTTGACGTTGTTTTTGTTAAGGTCATCAAACACGATGCCTTTTGCAGCGGATTGAGCGTATATTGCATTTAACGCGGTAAATGGTAAAAGTGAAGCAATCAGCAGGCTTAACAGGTTTTTCATGGGTTTATGATTTTCTTGTTTGAGATGACCAGGCTGACCACAATATTACCATTTATCTTTCAATATAACTTTCAGGAAAATCATGGTTAATGGAATCTTCAAAAACGCATCTTACCTGTTGTTCTGTTCAAGCAACTTTTTCAGTTGTTCAACCTGTTTTTTCAGTTCTTCTATTTGCTTCTGCTGTTCCTGCACCGAATTGATCAGCGGAATGACAAATTCGGCGTAAGAGAGGTTAAGGGTTTTTTCTTCGTTGTCGTTCACAATGAGTCCGCTGAATTCCACTCCCAGCTTCTTCATGGTTTCCTGTACATCCTGGGCAATGAGGCCGTCGTGGCGGGCATGGGCAGAATCGTTTTTATAGGTGAAGGAAACTGTTTTCAAATCTTTAATAAAATCGAGCCCCAGCTTGTTGTGGTACACCACGTTATCTTTCAGTCGTATATCGGAGCCTACCGACCAGCTCACCTGGCCTTCAATAACCGTAACGCTTGAATTGCCAATACGCACTTTATTGCTGGCATTAACCTTAGCACCACTTCCTATTGCAGTGGCATTATTCAGATTATCGGGAAAAACATCTGCTCCATAGCCGAATGCCGAATTATTATTTCCGGTTGTATTATACCCGAGCGAATAATTACCATTTGCTGTATTGTAATCTCCGGTTGTGTTGGAATAAA
>CAYVBH010000073.1:0-12951 GCA_964449015.1 uncultured Bacteroidales bacterium | reverse complement strand
GCGCATTATAACCATTTGCTGTATTGTGATATCCGGTTGTATTGGAATAAAGCGCATTATAACCATTTGCTGTATTGTGATATCCGGTTGTATTGGAATAAAGCGCCTGATAACCATTTGCTGTATTATGATATCCGTATGTATTATAATAAAGCGCCTGATAACCATTTGCCGTATTATGATATCCGGTTGTATTGGAATACAACGCTTTGGAACCCACGGCGGTATTGTATTTGCTATGAAGTGTAGCAGTAGCCCCTGTTCCATTCCAGTACAAAGCCGAATCGCCTATGGCTACCAGGTTACTTCGGTCGGTATTACTAAATAACGCACCGGTTCCAATAGCCACATTGGAATAGCCGGTGGTGTTGTTATGCAGCGCGTAAAAACCGCCGGCAGTGTTATACCATCCGGCATTATTCGAAAAAAGAGCCCGATGGCCGGTTGCAGTATTTCCTTTTCCGGTGGTATTCGATTTAAGTGACCGGCTACCGATTGAGGTATTCCATTCTCCTGATTCGTTTGAATAGGAAGAAAGGTACCCTACTGCTGTATTTCTGGTACCAGTGGTATTTTTATATCCGGCACTGTCGCCGATATATACATTCATTTCACCTGAAGAAGAAACACCGCTTCCCTGGCCCATATGAATAGAATTTTTCTTACCTGTGTAACCGTTACCGGCATTCTTGGCCGAATTGGCCATTTCAGTATACAGGGCATAAGGTACACTTAGTAACTGGCTGTTTCCATGAAGGGTAAAGTTATCGCCTCCTTGCGGGTCAAATTCAGTTACAATGTAGTATGTACCATACGACCAGTCGATTTCACTAAATTTTTTACCAATGCCATATGTAATTGTAATAAGGCCGTTTGAATTGGTCTGGAGTTCCGAAGCTTCCTGATAGACCATTTCTCCTGAGGGACTGTCCTTATAAATACTGATTCTATAACCAATGGGTTCATTTTTTATTAATTCTCCTTTGGCATTGCGGATTACAGCCTGGTAAAGTATATTTTGAGGCACCTGAGCCATAACAAGGGTATGGGCTGAAGCAAAAATCAACAGCAGTATAACTGCCAATAAATTAAGGTGTTTCATAGCATTAGTGTTTAATAATCTTAAAAGTTTTCAGGGAAACCTGGCCATCTGCAATGTGCAGGTAGTAGGTGGCCGGGGAATAATTTCCCATTTCGATGCGGGTTTCAGCGTCAACTACTTTTTTGCTTTCAAGGAGTATGCCGGCATTATCGTATAACCGGTACCACAGGTTGTTCCATTTTTCCATGCTGATATTCAGCATGACATATTCGGTGGCAGGGTTAGGATAAAGTGAACAGGTGAGTTGTATGTCAAAAGTATTGTCGGCTGATGTTTGAACTTCAATATCAAAGGCCTGTTGTATGCCTTCGTTAATGGAACCTTCGGAACTTTCATAATAGGAATAAAAAGCCTGTCCCACTGTGTAACTTGCCGAACCTGAAGTTCCGGTGGCATTGCCACCCGAAGAGGAAAGCGATTTAAGTTCATTGCTTAAATCCTGCGCCTGTACCGCAGCAAACAACACACCAAACGGAATTATGAGGATCAGATGTTTTTTTAGCATATTGTATGTATCATTTAAAATATAGGGCGCATTTTAGATAAACTTGTATGAATCCGACAAAATGATGTTGCTATTAGAAAAATCATCCATCAGTCAGAACTAAATATAGATTATGCGACAGAAAGATTCAACTTTATGAAGCCAACTACTGAGTATTGTGGTGAAAGGTAAAAATTCCGTGATGAAATTGGCATCAGAGAAAAATACGGATATTGGTAAAAACCATTTCCAGGCAATCAGTTAAAAGGGGGGTGACGAAATTTCTTATAAACCTATGTTTAATACTTTTGAAAGATTGTCAACATAGGCACGTCCAACGGGAATTTCAACCTTGTTGATCCAGACAGAGGTTTTATTGACGGCAGATAAGTATTTAATGTTTATGCAAAATGATTTATGAACCTGTAAAAAGATTGAAGAGGGCAGCTTCTCAATAAAATCTTTGAGGGTGGAGCGTATCTGGTGTTTATTGTTAACACAATACAATTCAAGATAATTATCTTCGGCTTTGATCCATTTCAGATCATCGAACTTTATTTTCACAAGCATATAATCTTTCCGGATAAAAATGCTGTCTTTAAGGACAACATTATCGGGCTCGTTTAATAAATCTGATGCTGCAGCATTACTACGCGAATGGTAATTAAAAACTGCAACCTCGATTGAAGTGAATAAATCGGCCTTTTCAAAGGGTTTAACAATATAACCATCAGGATTTATGAGTTTGGCATTACCGAGTGTGGTTTTATCGGAATGAGAAGTTACAAAAACGATGGGAATACCAAATTTGTCTTTGATGCGTTTACCCAGATCAATTCCGTTATCTCCATTCCTGAGTTTAATATCCACAAGGGCAATATCGGGAACTTCAACTGCAAGTTTATCAATGGCAGATTTGATATCCCTTGCAATACCTGTAACTTCATACTGAAGTTCGAGAAGCATGGTTCTTATGTCTTCGGCAATGATCAGTTCATCTTCGATAATAAGCACCTTAATTTTACTCATAACAGAGCTGATTGGATATACAAATATAAAAGAAAATGAATTACAGCAGAATTATGCATTAAACGCAAACTCAGTTTTTTGGCAAATCACTGAATAAAATCCTGAAGATTGCTCCGTTAACATTTGTAAATTCAAGGGTGCCGTCGATTTGTTCGGTCAGAAGTCTTACCAGTTTTAGCCCTAATGTATTTGTATTGTCCGGATCAAATCCTGCCGGCAGACCTGTACCATTGTCTGAAATGATCAGTGAATAGTTGTTGTCAGATGATTTTCTCAGGCTGATTTCGATTTTCCCTTCTGTAATATTTGTAAATGCGTATTTATATGCATTTGTAACCAGCTCGTTGGTAATTAAACCTAATGGAACAGCCCTGTCTATATCAAGCCTGATATCATCTGTTATGATTTCAAAAGAAATGCTCTTATCAGGCTTTTTATAGGAACTATACAACGAATTCATCAATTGTCCCAGATACTTTGAAAAATCTATGCTGGAAAACTTTTCAGATTCATACAACAGCTGATGAATCAAAGCCATTGACTTTACACGGGTCTGGCTTTCCATTACCGCTGCCTTAATTGTGCCATCGGTAATTGAACCAGTCTGAAGATTTAAAAGACTGCTTATTACCTGAAGATTGTTTTTAACCCGGTGATGGATTTCCTTGAGTAACATCTCTCTTTCCTTCAGCACTTTTGTTTCATTTTCTTTAATTACATTGACCAGATAATTAATGGTTAAACCCAATATGCCTGACATACCCAGCAGGAATATGTGATTGAGTTTGCCAATAGGCTGTTTCTCAGGATAAAATGAAAGAATGATGAAGTGAAAGGTCAGAATGAGCAATAGTGCTATTGAGAAGGATGGAAGGGTAAAATCAAACACTACTGCTGATGCAAGAATTAGAAAAATAAAACCGGTCACAGTTATACCCTCATATCCGATGGTCAGAAAAGATATAACGGAAATCATCCATCCAAGAGGTATAACGATTATGAAACCGAGTAAATTGAAGATTCTTTCAGGTAATTTGTTGAGTGATATTAAAATAAAAGTAAAATAGATGATCAGGCACAAGCGAAGGAAAAATGATGTATTCTCTGAGAACAGCGCTACGTCGTTAATATATCGTTCAAATAAAAAATACACAGTGTAACCTGTCAGTGCAATAATGCATAAAACAAGCGACCATCTGTAATAGAGCTTCTGTCGGTTGTATTGCTGATTATACATGATATTTCCGGGTTACAAATTTCGAACCCTGAATATTGAATCTTTTATTAGAACTTGCAGTTAGTTAAATGCCATTAAAGAACCCCAATAAAGATTTGTTGTGAACCTCATTTGTAAAAAAGGAAGCACACAACAAACATAGTTTAAATATACGAAAGAATATGGAAAGATCTGCCTGGGCCGGGTATTCATGTTTCCACTAACTCCCAAGCAGGCCTTAATAGACGTACCACTGAAAGCATCATTCAAAAATCAAATTCTTAAAATCGCATAGTTACCCCCACCTGATTGTAACTTAAGTTCATCCTGAAGTTAATGGAATTGGAGCCTGTTTCTTTAATTCCCGAATTATACAGATCAATTGATTTTTTGAAGCTCTTTTTTGACATCACACTGAAGGGTATACTCACAACAACGCATGCCAGTCCTACACCTACAGCCGTCATTGCCCCTGAATAATTAGCTTGATAATTGAGGTTTCCGTCATTAACCGCATCGGCTTCCTTTACTGATTCAGAAAAAAGCAGGTATCCGCCCAAAGCTGTAAGGCCGCAACCTGCAAGAGCAAAGCAGGTGCCAATGGTCTGATTCATCTTATGTTTTTTGAATTCTGCGGATGATAAGGAATTGTTCAGAAGAATCGGCTTGACATCCTTATATTTAAGAACGACATCATTCTGATACACTTTTTTCTTTTCCAATCTTAACGGTGAGGTGTTGTTTTGTGAAAATGAATGACCACATAATAACATGAGAATCAAACAAAATACTGAGGTTTTCATAGGGTTTGGTTTTAGTATGGTCTTACTCTTATGGCTTTTCAGTTCCGCCCCGTTTTTTAAAGTGGTTTCAGAACTCCACTATTTATTTGATTTTTTCTGTAAGCAATCTTCCTGTTACTTTTCATCACAATTGGTGTGTATTTTTTTGAATTGTGTTATTAATCATTACAGCATCCCGGTCAATATTTGATTTTATTTTCTTTAAAGCATCCGTTATTGCACGTGCTGCAACTTCAAGTCTTGCGCTTCCCCCTGTAAAACCATAGTACATGGCAATAACTACTTTTGATTTACCCATTTCCTCATAAACGGCAATTGGATTTAAATTCTCATCCAATATCTGACAACCTAAACTAATCTGCAGGCGAAACTTTGCCACCGGCCAGCCAATAAAATAAAGCGTTCCGAGAGACAAAGCCCCGGGTATTGTATAACCTGCCATACTCATTTTATACAATTCCTGACGCATATTAAACCTAATGGTATAATTTGAGTTAATTTTTGAAAAGCAATTATTATTGAGTTCATAATTCGCCAATGAATAAAAAACTGTATCCAGGACGACATCTACCACAGTACCTTTACGAATGCTGGCGGAATCAAAATAAATTTCCATTTTAGGCAATTGATTTTCAATCGCTGAACTGGTTTTAAAACGCGATTGTTTATATGTCATGCAACTTGATAAAAAAGCTGTTACCATTAACAATGACATTATCTTGACTGAAGTTTTCATCACAATAAGAGTTATATAATCAATTATTTAGTTTATTTAGTAAATCTTTGCATTTTTCTCTGTAGCTTTTATAATAAGATATTAAATAAGAGTAGTTTCGCTCAGAAATATCCATCGTCATCTCTGACATTGCCATATCTAGGTTATACTTTTTGACCGCATAAACACTGTTGTTATAGCTGGAATGAGGTACCATTGAATACTCATAGGCCAGAGCAACCGATGTTGCACCCATTAGCAAAGCTGTTCCTACTATTTTACCAACTCTTTTGGAACGGTAATCAGCTAGATTTTCTTTACTAATATTCAGAGCTTGTGTAAGATGAAATTGTGCCAGCTGTTTTTCCTGACTATTGATGAGGTTGTTTTTTTCAAGAAGTTCCATTTTCTTAAAATGTAAAAAACCGATATTATATCTGGAATCCAATGTTCGCAAAGGATTTTTTATTTCGGCATTTTTTTGTAAAAGTTTATCAATGAAGTAATTATTATTCAATAGTGTTGCCAAATAAATGGGAGAAATCGAATCGTTAAAAGAGTATGTATTGATATCAATATTCATTTGGAGTAATTCATCAAAAATTAAGGTGTCTTTTGATATGATACAGAGATGCAAGGGAGACCAGCCGTCAATATCTCTTTTATTTAATACCGATATTTTACTTAAAGTTTTAAATGCTTTATAATTTTTTTGTACTATGGAATAATCTAAAGGACTAAAACCATTAATATCTTTATTATTTACTCCGGCATTATTTTCAAGCAAATAATAGAAAATGGAGTCATTAGAGTATTCAATTGCATAATGAATCGGGCCTTTTCTTTCCTTTGAAACTAAATCCAATTTTATCCCACGGTGAATTAAATCCCAGGCTATTGAATCGTTGTTATTTTGTATAGCTAAGGAAAGATAATCTACACCTTCAAGAAAAACTTTCCGGTTCAGATCGGGATTTTTAGACATTAAATAGTTATAAATATCTGTATGCCCATCTCGTATTGCTATACCCAGGGGAGTGTAATAATTGTTTGAACTATTTGAGTTGTTTATGTTAGCTCCTTTTTCAACTAACAACTTAACCATTTCCATTTTCCCGGATGATGAAGCAAAAACCAACGAAGATAAGCCCTCGTCATTAACAGCATTGATACTGGCTTTATTTCTTATAAGGATTTTGGAAAAATCATATTTTCCCAGTTTAACGGCAATCATTAATGGGGTAGTATTCATTTTATCTCTTGAATCTACTGAAACACCTTTGTTGATTATCTTAAAAAAAGCAGTAGTATCATCATTTTTAATTGTATTGACAATTTTTTTGAACTCATATATTTGGCAGCATAAGTGGGGGATTGTAAAAAGAAGTACAACAATTATTGCACAGCATCTTTTTTTTAACTCCTTAGGTTTCATTTTAAGGTTTTTGTAATTTTTCATAAATTTTACTGGTTGGATCAATTCATGTCGTTGGTATAATTGTTTTGTCATGTCCTGAAACACTTATTTCAGCCTATAAAGTATTGATATATGCTAAAGTAGTTGATTGACAATAACTAGTGTCACCATTGATGGTGATTTCCGATTACCATCAATAAGGATATTTGAATGAAACAAAGTCGAAGGTGTACCAGTAAAGCTTGTTCTAGTTTGCCAGTAACTGAAATATCAAATCGGAAATCTTGTTACATCCAGTTTTTTCAAGAATTTTCTTCCGGTGCGAATCAACCGTAGCTTTACTGATGAACAGCAAATCCGCGATCTCCTTACTTGTATGGCCTTTTATAACCTGCTTTAACACTTCTTTTTCGCGTTCAGAAAGGCATGAAAGAGATCCAACATCCACAATATCTTTATTCCTGATTTGATTCAATTCGTATCTTTCAATAGTCTCGCTTAACTCATCCAGGTCAATGGGTTTTAGAATATAATCAAATGCTTCTTGTTTGATGGCTTTGATTGCATAATGCTGATAGGCGGTTACAAAAATAAAAGTGGGATAAAATTGCCTTTCCCTGATTGCCTTTACTACTCCAAAACCATTTATCCTGGGCATTTCAACATCGATAAATACAATATCGGGCTTTAATTCAAGCACTTTTTCAATAGCAGATTCAGGTTCTCCTTCTTTGGAAAGAACGCTAACGTTTCCCAGTTTCAGGAGCAGGCTTTCCATTCTGTTCCTCAATTGCAGTTCATCGTCGATTATAATGCAGGTGATCGCGGGCATGGTTTATCAGGGATTTGGGTAGTACAATTATAGGAAAATAATCTGAGTGCAGGCTATCATCTTAAACAGGTACCGGTATTCTTATTTGTACTTCGGTTCCGGCTGCCTGGTTATTTTCATATAAATCATTGATTTCATAGCTGATTTTGTGGTTGTACAGTTTGTTGTAGTTTTCAATAATTTCCCGGATAATTACGAGTCCCTTACCTGTTGAGGTACTTCCAATTTCTTTTGCTTTTGCTCTCCCAATGCCATTGTCATGGATAGAAATTTCTATGGTACCGTTATTTTGAATGCCATTAATTCTTAATATGCCTCCTGACTTTAAATGTTTTATTCCATGCTTGATCGCGTTCTCGACGAAAATGTGAACAATCATTTTGGGAATAGCTATCTGATCGTTTATATTTTCCTGGATGTTGATCTGAAACGTAAACTTGTCAGAGTATCTGAATTTTTCAAGTTCAAGATAACTTGCCACAAAATCCAGTTCTTCCCGAAGGCTTATCTGAACATTCGCTGAATTGATCACACTAGTTTTCAGCAGACCGGCATATTTATCAAAAATGTAGTTCGCACGTTCAGTGTCCCTTTCATTAATTAAATTACTAAAGGAGGAAAAAATATTGAATGTAAAGTGCGGATCCAGTTGATTCTGAATGGACTTAATCTGAAGTTCTGAAATTTGCTTCTGGATATGATCGGTTTTAAGCTTCTTGTATCTCCTGATTTGCCTGATAGATAAATCAGTGAGAAAAAACAACAGGAATATGGGAATTAACAGGCTGAACCTGTATTTGTATATCAGGGTTGGCTGGTAGCTAAAATCATATAAATATCCGTTGCCGTCAATGAATATCTTCGGTAATTCACCAGTTTTGTTAATTGTGGATATCTGGTTCGCTGAAATGTCATCATTAGCACGAAGCGTGACGGGATTTGAAAAGTCATTCCGATAAATCAGCAATTCTCCTTCTGTTTTACCGTGAATAATGAATTCCTTTTCTCCATCACAATCAACATCCATTTTATTTATTGTCAGAATCTCCGGATTATTTTCAAGCTTGGTTTTATATTTGAGATGAAACATGCTGTCAATACTGAAAACACAACCATCATTTTTTAATATAAAAATATGTTCAAATTCATCATCATTTGAGAACAATGCGGAATATACCCATGATTCCGGGTCATCTATATTTTGCTTTCTTATTAGTTTTCCGGTTATATCAAATAGGGCAAGAAAACTTGGGTGTTTCTCCTGTCCCTGATAAACGTGCATAACGAGGATATGATAACGAGTTCCGGTTTTTATCGGTATTAATTTTGTTACAGAGGGATATGCATTAAAGGATACCGGCGAAAATTTGAATTTCATTTCAGGAGTAAATACCATCAACCAACAAAACTGATCTGAATATTTTCTGCTTAATTCACAGTTTCCGGTGGCATGTGTGAGTCGTGCCATGAATTCCGGCACACTGTCACCATCAAGGTCTGTCATTTCAGGTTCCAGAATCAGAGAACAACTTTCCGGTGAGATGAATACACTATCCTTCCGGGGAAAGTAAGCAAACATATTTCTTGGATAGGTTGCAAAATTGGAACGAATGCTAAAAAAAACTTCTTTAAAGCCGTCACTATTTGCATCAAAACAAGTACAGGGCAGAATTATTAAATCATAATCCCCTCCGGGATCTTTAATAGCTTTACAGATAGTTTTATTTTGAAATTCAATTTTTCGGTTGATGGCATCGACACAATTCAGGAATACACTATCCTTATGAACCGTGAAAATGAAAATTTCCTTTATGCCGTCTTGATCATAATCATCAATCAGACGTGATGTGGAAAGGGCATTTTGACCGGTAAAATTCCATTGCTCGATTATCTTGTCATTATGATAAACAATCAAACCTAACATATCATTATAACTTGAAATAAACTGTAATTTTTCGCTATTTCCATCCTGATCGAGATCAGCATAGCAGTAAGAGTATTCTTCAGATGATATGGTGGTTGAAACAAGCTCTGATTTGTATTTATTTAAATTGATAAAGATGATTAAACATAATACTATTGAAGATATCACATACAGCGTGTACCTGTGGAACAAGGATGGTATAATCTTCCTAAAGAGATTGATAACCGATGTAAAATGCTTATAGTTCATCAATAAAAAAAGAAAAAAATCTTTAGTAAAGCATAATTATACCGGCTAAAGATATAAATATTATTTAATAACATGATCATTGACAAAAACTTAGTCAAACATATCAAACAATTATAGTATTTATGCAACAGGACAATGGTTTAAAGAATATACATAAATATTCGACGAAATAGGTACAATGTCGAAATCTGATTGTTGAATAAGATCTTCTACAATAGCTGCAAAACTATACATGCACAAAAATGTGAGCATTTTAGTAGTTATATTCAATTAGTACAATAAAACAATTGCTTATATTTATAGCAACAGATTGGAGCTGATTTTAAGTCTATTGAAGTGTAATCTGGCAATTAACAGCAACTGAATTAATAGTAAAAAAACAACTATATTCTGCTAAGACATGAGAATTCTTAAGATTATTATGCTCTGTTATCTGGCAAGTTCCTGCCAGGAACGAAATGATTATAAGATTATCGGAAATGTAAAAGGGATTCCTGATAGTGCGGTAGTCGATCTGTATATTGATTATGCAGATATCGGGGAACGCATTGCCTCTGATACAGTCATAGAAGGTAAGTTTAATTTTACCGACACTGTTGGGGATGAAATACAACAAATGCGTCTCTTCATGAGGGATATGCAGAATTATCCGGGTTCCTGCAATTTATGGGTTGGGAAAGGTGATATCCATGTAACAGGAGAAAGTAATTTTCTTGCATCCTGGAAAGTTAACAGTAGTATTCAGGAACAAAGAGATGAAAACCGGATAGCAGAATTAACCAGGACATTTAGAGTTAAGATCGACAGTCTTGACTGTATACAAACCGAACATAGGAAAAATAATATTGATGACAGGGCTGAGATTCGCAAACAGATTGATTCATTGGAAAATATTAAAAACAAGATCGAACTGAATTATTTGGCAGAGCACTACAATTCTAAAGTTGCCGTTATTCATTTGTGCAACCTCGCTCAATTCGGAGATTCCTTAGAAAAGAATCAAATAAGGAATTTTTACACAAAAATAGATACTACATACTTGAACACACTATGGGGTGAAGGTATTGAAAATTACATCAATATGAAAGCGTCACCCGGTATAGGCGACAAATTTGTGAACTTTAAAGCGTTTGATATCCATAATAAGCCCCATCATTTGGCAGATTTCACTGGTAAATATATATTGCTGGACTTTTGGAGTTCCGGATGTTATCCGTGTATAATGTCGATTCCTGAATTGCGAAGGATTTCGGAGAGTTACAAAAAGGTATTAACAGTTATCAGTGTCAATTCAGACACTCAGAAAAAATTTTGGCTTTCGGCTACTAAAAGAGACACCATAACCTGGATAAACCTCTCAGATGGTAAAGGAACTTTTGGGGGCGCAAATTTCTTATATGGGATAAATGGCTTTCCGACATATGCTTTGATTAATCCTGAAGGGTTCATTATTGATAAATGGATGGGATATGGACAAGGTTCTATTGAAGAGAAGCTAACAGGCTACTTAGGGAAGATGGAGAAATAATTCGTGGTTGACAATTATAAATTGTTTTTCCAGCAAGACGGTGTTCAACAACGCTGTTATTAGAATTATGCTTGTTTCCATTATTTTTATAGCATTATAACTATCATGAAAATCTTTACCATTTTTATTACCATACTGCTGACGGCCTGCATGTTTAGGACAAACGCGCAGGAGAGTCCCAAAAAACTGATTATCCTGCATACTAACGACCTGCACAGCCGGTTGAACGGTTACGCTCCGGAAATCGACTACAGTCCCGAAACTGTTAACGACGACAACACCATTGGTGGTTTTGCGCGAATCGCCTCTTTGATCAAAGCAGAGAAAGAAGAATACGGCGACCAGGTGCTGGTTTTGGATGCAGGCGACTTTCTGATGGGCACCTTGTTTCATGCACTGGAAGAACAAACTGGCTTTCAGCTGCCCCTGATGAAAAAAATGGGCTATGATGTGGTAGGTCTGGGGAATCATGAGTTTGATTTCGGTCCCGGTGTTCTGGCAACTATATTGCAGAAGTCGGTGTCACAAGGGGAGATTCCCCTGCTGACTGCCTCCAGCCTGTTGTTTTCTGAAAGCGATACCGCTGATGACCGTTTGAAGGTACTTGTAGATGGGAACATTCTGAAACCCTACCAGGTTATTGAAAAAAGCGGACTCAGGATAGGCATTTTTGGCATCCTGGGATACGTTGCCATACACGATGCACCGTTGTCGAGGCCGGTTGAATTTAAAGATCCGCTGAAAACGGCAAAAGAAATGACCACATTGCTTCGCGAAAAAGAAAAGGTGGACATGGTAATTTGCCTGTCACACAGTGGTGTGGGGAAAGATGCATCAGGCAACTGGACCGGCGAAGATGTGACCCTTGCCCAAAAAGTGCCAGGCATTGATGTGATTATCAGCGGGCATACCCATACGCTGATTGACAAGCCCCTGGTGGTGAATGGTGTGCCAATAGTTCAAACCGGGTCATACGGCGCAGGCCTGGGCCGGCTTGAACTGGAAATAGGCCAGGGGAAGGTGACCCGGTCTGATGCGAAGGTATTACCCATTACCGATGCCATTGCTGCAAGTTATGCTGTTCAGCAAGCCATTGTTGCCCAGGAAGCGCTTATTTCAAGGAGTATTCTGACGCCATTGGGACTGGGATATTCCTCAGTGGTTGCCGAAACCAGCTTTCCGCTGATCTGTAACTTAGGCAATGAGGCAGCAACAAGTAACCTGGGGATGCTGATTGCAGATGCCATTGATGCCTATGTTAATGAAAAATCTTCTGAGGGTGCCGGTGTAACACTGTTTCCCGCAGGCATGGTTCGCGACAATATAGTACCGGGTGCGACCGGGAAGCAATCGGTTGCTGACCTTTTCAGGGTGGTATCATTGGGCATTGGTAATGACGGTATTCCCGGCTACCCACTGGCCCGTGTTTACGTTACCGGCAAAGAGCTGAAAGGAATAATGGAAGTGTTGTATCTGGCGCCTTCAAGCAGTCCGGATAATTATATGTATTTCTGCGGAATCGATGCCATCTTCAATCCCGATAAGGGCCTGCTGAAGAAAATCACTTCTATCAAAACATCAGGAAAAAACACAGCGTTTGCGGAAGTCGACTGGTCAAAAACCAACACCCGGCTTTACAGTCTTACGGCCAG
>CAYVBH010000072.1:0-14720 GCA_964449015.1 uncultured Bacteroidales bacterium | reverse complement strand
CATGGTAAAAACTGGTCAGTGTCGTATAGATATCTTCAAACGACACGTAATGCTTATCACATCCGACTCTTGAACAAAAATGCACAGTTCCGCCTTTATCCAGGTTGAAGTCAATAATGGGTGCACCACACAAATCGCAAACCTGTTTACCTTTCAGTTCCTTTTTGCAATGCATGCAAAAGAGTTTGGCAATTTCCCCGTTAACCAGTTCCACACTGCTCTGCTTGTTAAAGCAGCCATATGAGGAACAGAGATTCAGAATACCCTGATTGCCATCCATATCGATCCTGACCTTGATACTAGGCTTTCCATTCAGGAACAAGGTTTGATCCATCAATGATTTGCCACAGTGCGGACATTTCACCTTCAGTGAAATCAGATTCTTGGCCATAAACCCTCCTTTCAGTTATTGTAATTGATGGATAAGTTACAACAATTGCCTGTCAATATCAAGTTATTTCAACCTGTGAGTGAATTAACAACGGATAATTAAAGACGTTTATGTGAATTTCTGAATAGCTTTCCTGCTTTGTTAAAACCCATGGATAACTATAATGATCAAAATCATAGCTTATATGAACGCCATTATCTTATTTTGATAGAGTAACCTGTAAATCTGACCTTAAATTAATCCAAATGAATTTATGAAAATCGGATGCCTAAAAGAAATAAAAACACACGAATACCGTGTGGGACTGACTCCTTCTGATGTCAGATCTTATGTGTCAAGGGGTCATGAAGTGATTATCCAGCAGCGTGCCGGTGAAGAGGCCGGCTTTACTGATGCGGAATATGTTGAATCGGGTGCGCATATTGAACCCGACCGGAGGAAAATCTTCGATGCCTGTGATATGATCGTCAAGGTGAAGGAGCCATTACCCGAGGAATACAATTTATTTCACAAGGACCAGATCCTATATACATACCTGCACCTGGCTGCTGACAGGGCGCTTACTGAAGCCATGCTGAAGGCGGGAATCCGGGGCGTTGCCTATGAAACTATTGAAACGGCTGATGGGCAGTTACCCTGTTTGCAACCGATGAGTGAGATAGCGGGACGACTGGCTGTGCAGGAAGGGGCCAAATACCTCGAAAAAACTTTTGGCGGACGCGGTGTGCTTCTGGGCGGTGTGCCCGGTGTTGAAAGAGGCAAGGTGGGTATCATTGGTGGCGGCGTGGTTGGAACCAATGCCTGTAAAATAGCCACCGGAGTGGGAGCAGAAGTGACCATCCTGGATATCAGCGCCAAACGACTGGCTTACCTGGATGACATATTCGGGTCGAGAATTACAGCTCTGTACAGCACGGATGCCAATATTGAAAAGGTATTACGTGAAAGCGACCTGATCATCGGTGCCGTATTGCTGCCGGGAGCCAAAGCCCCCACGCTGGTAAAAAGAGAGCATCTGAAGATCATGAAGAAAGGGGCGGTTATTGTAGATGTGGCTGTTGATCAGGGAGGGTGTGTGGAGACCATCAAACCCACTACACATGACAACCCGGTATATGTAATTGACGGCATTGTTCACTATGGTGTGGCCAATATGCCCGGTGCCGTGGCTCTTACATCAACCAAGGCACTCACCAGTGCCACCCTGCCATATGGATTGCTCATTGCAGAAATGGGCCTTGAAAAGGCGGCTCTGAAATCGGCTCCCCTGAAACTGGGTATTAACGTCTATTGTGGTAACCTTGTGTATGAAAACGTTTCTAAGGCGTTTAACATGCCTTACATTCCCATAAACAACATGCTTCAATGAAGCTCAGCCCCGCCCCAAAGCGGGGCTCTTTTTTTTCCGGCAATAGCCAAAAGCTAATAGCTAATAGCCAAAAGCCTTTTCTTCAATACTTCTTCCCCTTCCAATACACATTGTGGTTGTTCATTCCCTTGTTTACCACCACCAGATCGCGGTAAAGACTGACTTCTTCGATAAGGTCATAAGTGAGCACCCGGCTCTCCCCGCGGTTGAAAATTTTTACATTCCGGTTGAGATCCTTGTATAATATGGTATTCCATCCGGCCGTATATTTATCGGGGATATAGGTTTCCAGAGTATACACCTTGTAATCATACCAAACCTTGAAATATCCCTGCTCACTAAAAATGACCATGCGGTTGCGTACATCGTAGAATTCCGGTGTATAAGATGAAATTCCTGAAAATTCGCCATCAACAAATATTCTGAATGAGCCGGCGTTGTCAACATAAGCCACCAGTCCGTCGCCCATTTTGTATGATTCGGGAGGAAACTCCTCGGCCTGGAGTATTTCTCCCTTGTAAAATATCCTGAACTTGTTGTCTGCCTGGTTTACATAGGCCACAACATCGCGTCCGCACTGAAAGCTTCCGCCCGACTGAAAGGGTTCAATTTCCTGGTTACGGCCCTGGTAAAACACCTTCAGATCACCTGTACGCGAAGAAATATAGGCTACCAGGTTATCAGCAGCGATGATTTCATTATGAGGTTTTCCGGCCAATGCGTCTTCAAGCATGTAAACCCTTTTCATGTAAAAAACGGCCAAAACCGACCGGCTTTGGTCAAAAAAGGTAACCAGGCTGTCTTCAGCCTGGTAATCAATGGAATTGGTGCTGATGGTGGATGTGATGCCATCATGGATGATTTTCACCACACTGCCAATGTTGTATACAGCCAGGTAATCAAGTGCAACAAATTGGTCAGGGGCATTGACCTCAAGTGTGGTCAGTTGCCCTTTGTAATACATTTTCAGATTGTTCCTGTTGTCGGTATACAGAATACAATTACCGCCGATGCTATATTGATTTACCGGAAGGTGTTCGGTCTGTATAATGCGGCCATTGTCGAACACGTGAAATCTGCCCTGATTGTCGTGAAATGCTGCCAGGTTTTGTGCCTGCAAAGTAGGGTGGGTGATGCATAAAAGAAGAATCAGAATCCTATTCCATAATGAAAAAACCGATTTCCTCAAGCGAAGTGATGATGTCATAATCTTTCAGATAAATACCGGATGGAACATCCAAATGTACAGATGTAAAGTTAAGAATTCCCCTGATACCTGATTCTAGCAAAAGATTGGCCGTGTTAACTGCTGCTTCAGGCGGAACGGTAAGGATGGCAATCCGGATCTGCTCCCGGCTGATAATCTGTGCTGCGGTGTCAATATCATAACAGGTTACTCCTGCCACTTGGGTGTTTACCTTGTTGCGGTCGATATCAAATGCAGCCACAATGTTCATTTTGGTATTTGCTTTCCGGATAAATCCGAGCACTGCCCGGCCCAGGTTGCCAATGCCGACAAGAGCCACCCTGTGTCCTTCCTGTCTGTCAATTGTATTGCCGATTTGCCCTATCAGGGCTTTGATGTTGTAGCCTTTGCGGTGGTTTCCTGTAAGGCCGATCAGCATTAGGTCTCTTCTAACCTGTTCGGGCGTAAGGTTCAACAGCGCAGCCAGTTTGTGCGAATAAATATGTGCCTCCTCCAGGTCCTTGTATTTATCGAGCAGGCGCCTGTACTTGCTGAGTCTTTCAACAGTCCGCGGTGGCAACTTGGTATTCATGGCAAACATTACTTAATATACCTGTACTAAAATTAGGCCGAATAAATCATTAATTTCATACTTTTATTCTGAATCCCCAAATTTATTGTTAATTTTTTCACATTAGTGGATCACAGCATCGAAAACATAATTGCGTTGCAGATACGTATTGAGGGTCTGGTGCAGGGAGTGGGTTTCAGACCTTTTGTATACCGGCTGGCGCAACAGTATAGTTTGCATGGATGGGTGGCCAATACAACCAGTGGGGTTTCTGTTAAGGTTGAGGGACTTGCAGGCCATATGGCTTGTTTTGTAGAAGATTTACGCTATAAGGCGCCTGCTGTATCTGTAATTGAAGAAATTACTGTTCAAAATGACGTTCCGGAGGGACTTGGCGAATTCGCTATCCTGGATAGCCTTGACCTGTCTGATGAAACATCCGAAATCTGTCCCGATATTGCCGTTTGTCCCGACTGCCTCGAAGATATGAAACACCAGTCACACCGTATCTCGTATCCCTTCATCAATTGCACCAATTGTGGTCCCCGGTTTTCCATAATCAGGGATTTTCCTTACGACAGGGCAAAAACTACCATGGCTCCGTTTGAAATGTGTGAGAAATGCCGGAAAGAATATTCCGATATGTCCGACAGAAGATTTCATGCGCAACCTGTTGCCTGTAATATATGCGGCCCGCATTATTCAATGCATACTGCCAGCGAAACGATAACTGATTTTCAAAAATTGATCGAAATTACCTGCGGTCTGATTGAAAAAGGGGCAGTGATTGCCATAAAAGGCATTGGGGGATTCCACCTGATGTGTGATGCCCTGAATCAGGAGGCCGTGGACCGGCTCAGGAAGGTAAAAATAAGGGAAGGCAAGCCTTTTGCGGTGATGTTCAGAGATATCAGCACATTGAGAAAGTATGCCGAGGTTACTGCGGTTGAGGAACGAGTGCTGGAATCATGGAGAAGGCCGGTGGTTATTCTGCAAAGCACAAATCAGCTCGCATCAGGAATTTCATTAGGTCTGAATACCCTGGGGGCTTTCTTACCCTACATGCCCCTCCATTACCTGCTTTTTGAGAAACTGCAAACTCCGGCCGTTGTGCTTACCAGCGGTAACCTGTCTGACGAGCCCATTCTTATTGATAACCGTGCAGCAATGGAAACCTTTTCAGAAAAGGTGGATGCCTTGATTACCTATAATCGTGAAATTTATAACAGAAACGACGATTCTGTAGTGCGGGTAATCACAGAAAGGGAAAGAGTATTCCGGCGTTCACGGGGGTATGCTCCGGTGCCGGTCCGGCTCGATTTCCAGGTCGACGGTATACTGGCTGCAGGTGCCGAATTGTCAAACTGCTTTTGCCTGGGCAAGGGAAACCGGGCGTACATGAGCCAGCACATGGGTGATCTGAAGAACCGGGAAACGTATGAGTTCTTTGAAGAAACTATCAAAAGGTATCAGCAACTTTTCAGGGTGAAACCACGGTTGATTGCAGCAGATCTGCATCCCGACTACCTGTCGACACGATATGCCCTGCAATCGGGATTGCAGGTGATCCAGGTACAGCATCATCACGCACACATTGCTTCATGCATGGCTGAAAACGGGATTAATGAGCCGGTAATCGGAATTGCCTTTGACGGCACAGGTTACGGAACTGACGGGCACATCTGGGGTGGCGAATTCATGGTTTGTGATTATACCCACTTTGAACGTTTGGCACATTTTGAATACCTGCCCTTGCCGGGTGGCGACCGGGTTACCGAAGAGCCCTGGCGGTTGGGTTTGTCGTTGCTCAGAAAGGTTTACGGCAATGCCCTTTTTAATTTGGATCTTCCCCTGTTGAAACTGGTTGACCCGGGTAAACTGAAAAAAGTTGATGAAGCCCTGGAAAAAGGAATCAATTGTCCGCTGAGTTCAGGAACAGGACGATTATTTGATGCAGTGGCTGCACTTACCGGACTGTGTCTGAATGCACGTTTTCATGCAGAAGCACCCATGCTTCTCGAATCGGCCATCCGGCAAAACATCAGCGATAATTATGATTTTACTGCCGGAAAAGAAGTTTCATTTCTGCCGGCGATCCGGCAGATTTGCGGAGATTTGAAAGCAGGCATTGATGCAGGTACCATCGCCGCAAAATTTCACAATACAGTAGCAGAGACCTCACTTCAAACAGCAATTCGTATCCGGAAAGAAACGGGGATTGACAAGGTAGCTTTATCAGGAGGCACCTTTCAGAACAAGTACCTGTCGGAATTATTGGAGAGAAAACTATCGCTGAATAACTTCACAGTATACACGCACAGCCGGGTCCCCTGCAACGATGGTGGCCTTGCGCTGGGGCAAATAGCTATCGCGGCGAATAATTTGATAATTTGAAGATGTGGGAATACGAAAACGTAAAAACTTATAAATTACAATGTTATGAGGAATGACAAAAACAATTTGATAGTTGACCTGAGTTTCAGGTTTGCATTAGAAATTATTGAATTCAGCGAATTACTTGAACAGAACAGAAAATTTATTATTTCCCGTCAGTTGTTAAAAGCAGGTACATCAATAGGGTCTAACATCAGAGAAGCACAAAATGCGGAAAGCAAGGATGATTTCGTTCATAAGTTTAAAGTGGCTGCGAAAGAATCAGACGAGTGCGAGTATTGGCTTTTGCTTTGTAAATACTCAAAAGGATATCCAGATACAGATCTTTTGCTAAACAAACTTGTAGAAATAATGAAAATCCTTTCCAAAATCATCAGTACTTCCAAAGGAAGGACTGAATAGCTTTTAATTTTCAAATTAACTCATTTTCAAATTTTCAAATTAACATGTGTTTAAGCATCCCCGCAAAAATTCTATCCGTGGAAGGAAATATGGCCCGGGCCTCAGTAGGAGGGGCAGTTGTGAATACCAGCCTGCACCTGGTTGATAATGTGAAACCGGGCGATTACGTGCTGATTCACACGGGTTTCGCCCTCCAGAAAATCAGTGAGGAAGAGGCCCTGGAAACCATTGCCATGATTGAAGAAATGGAAAAGCAAACAGGAGAACCGGAATGAAGTATATCGATGAATTCAGGAACCGGGAATTGGTTGACAAGCTGATAAAAGCAATTACCTGCCGGTCGAAAAAGCCTGTCCGCATCATGGAAGTTTGTGGCGGCCATACACTGGCCATTCGAAAATACGGTATTCAGCAACTCCTTCCTGAGCATATTGAGCTGCTTTCAGGCCCGGGGTGTCCGGTATGTGTTACCGACCGGATATCGGTTGACCGGGCCATAGCCCTCTCCAGGCTGCCTGGTGTAATCATAACCACATACGGCGACCTGATCCGGGTACCCGGTTCACGATCAAGTCTAAACCAGGAACGTGCACAGGGTGCTGATGTCAGGATCATTTATTCCACGTTGGATGCCATTGATATAGCCCGGAATCATCCGGATAAGAAAGTTGTTTTTCTGGGAATCGGCTTTGAGACGACTACACCCTCAAGCGCCGTAGCTGTTCTCGAAGCAGAAAAGCAGGGTATTTCTAACTTTTATTTGCTTTCGATGCACAAGGTAATGCCACCTGCCATGGGGGCATTGATTGATCAGGGTGTTCGTATTGACGGGTATATTGGTCCGGGTCATGTTACTACCGTTGCCGGTGCCAACATGTACCATTCATTGGTTGAAAAGCACGGCATCGCAGTGGTAATAGCAGGTTTTGAGCCGGTTGACCTGTTGCAGTCGATTTACATGCTTGTTTGCATGCATGAGGAGAACAGGCATGGAGTGGAAATACAGTATAAAAGAGTAGTCACTCCCGAGGGCAACACGAAGGCCAGGGAAATGGTCAGCCGGGTTTTTGATGCCTGTGATGACTCGTGGCGCGGATTGGGTATGATCAAAGACAGCGGTCTTTGCTTAAAAAAGGAATATGGCAGGATGGATGCCTTGTTGCAGTTTGGTATTCAGACTGAAGCATTGCCTGAACCAGCAGGTTGCATCTGTGGTGAAGTATTGCGGGGACTGAGGAAACCGGTCGATTGCAAGCTTTTCGGAACGACCTGTACTCCTGCCAATCCGGTGGGTGCCTGTATGGTCTCGGGTGAAGGGGCCTGCCAGGCATATTATCAATTCAGGTAATGTTCGTCCTTTTTTTGAATATATTTGACGCTTCGTTAACAATTCCTATCACTATCTCATGAGTTCAAAGAAACGTATTCTGTATTCCCTGCTCAGCGGTTTGTTGCTTACTCCGGCCTGGTATGAATGGGGAAACGGGTTGATCCTGATTATTGCACTGGTCCCCTTGCTGTTTGTTGAGGATTATCTCGATCAGCACAAGAATGAATATGGATCAGGCTCGTTTTTCAGGTATTCGGCACTTGCCTTTTTAGTGTGGAACACCGCCACTACCTGGTGGATTTATAATGCCACCTTCATAGGCGTGGTTGCAGCCGTGCTGATCAACACCCTGATGTGGTCACTGGTGATGTGGCTGTTTCACCTGGCAAAACGCAAAATGGGTGCTCACATCGGATATTTCAGCCTGATTTTGTTTTGGATCACCTGGGAGTATTTCTATCACAACGCTGAAATCTCATGGCCCTGGCTTTCACTGGGGAACGGATTTGCCTATAACATCAGGATGATCCAATGGTACGAATACACCGGTATACTCGGGGGTTCTTTGTGGGTGTTGTTACTGAATATATTGGTATTCAATCTGATCAGGAATTTCCTGAATGAGCAGCCCAAACGGCAACTAGTTGCCCAGCTATTTCTGATTTTGGTTATCATTACCGGCCCGCTGATTACTTCCCTGGTCATGTTTCATTCATATCATGAAAAGTATGATCCCAGAACGATTGTGGTAATCCAGCCCAATATTGATCCGTATGAAAAGTTTGTATCCATTCCCAGCATTGAGCAAACCCGCATTCAGCTTGAAGAGGCTGCAAAATTAGCCGATACGGCGGTGGATTATTTTATTGCCCCTGAAACATCCATCAACAATAACATATGGATGGACCAGATTGAAAATGTGCCGGATATCCGGATGATCCGCAGTTTCATTGCCGCATATCCAGGTGCTTCTTATGTGCCGGGAATCCAGTGTATGAAAATTTACAAGCCGGGTGATGAGCTTACCGACAATGTTAGGGAAATACCGGGTTCTGATCTGAAATACGAGTCGTTTAACGCAGCCATTCAGATTGACACCACAAAGCATATTCCTTTTTACTTCAAATCGAAGTTGGTGGTGGGTGTAGAGACGATGCCCTATGCAAAATATCTCGGGTTTCTTGAAAAGCTTACAGTTCGGCTGGGTGGTACGCTCAGGGGGTGGGGAACGCAGGATTACCGGGGTGTTTTTTTCTCAGCGAAAGATTCCACCGGCGTCAGCCCAATCATCTGTTATGAATCGGTTTACGGGGAATTTGTCACGGAATATGTAAAGAACGGTGCAAACCTGCTGTTTGTAATTACAAATGATGGCTGGTGGGGGGATACGCCCGGTTATCACCAGCATAATTCCTATTCCGGTCTTCGTGCCATTGAAACCCGCAGAAGTATTGCACGCTCGGCAAACACAGGTATTTCCTCCCTGATCAATCAGCGGGGCGAGGTCCTGCAGCAACTGGGATGGTGGCAACGGGGTGCCCTCAAAGGAGTTCTCAATGCCAATGACAAGCTCACGTTTTATGTCAGAAACGGCGACTATATCGGTCGGAGTGCTTCTTTTTTTGCGTTGTTGATAGGGCTTCTTTATGGAGTAACCTCAGTAATGCAGCGAGCGCAAAAAAGAACGGGTGTGAATTAGAACTTTTCTTCTTCACCTTCCATTTCTTTCAATACCTTTTCAACTTCTTTTTCGGTATTGAATAATTTGCTCTTACAAATCTTCAGCAATTCAGACGCCTGTTTAACTTTTTCTGCCAGTTCATCTACATCAAGTTCACCGGTTTCAATCTGCTGAAGTATTTCATCTATGGCAGCTATTGCTTCGGAGTAGGAAATCTGTTTTTTTGTCATTTTGTGGCATTAAATGGTTATACTTTTTATAGTACCCTCTGCAAGTCTTGTTTCAATGATTTCATCCTTCAAAACCAAACCAGGATTTTTCAATGCCTTACCGTTGTGGTAAGTAATGGAATATCCTCTTTTAAGTATCAGAAAAGGATCTAAGTAGTCTTTTTTCTTTTCAAGTAGAACGAGCCTGTGTTTGGCGTTGTTGATGAATTCCCTGGTAACTGTGTTCAGGCTGACCTTCCTTGATTCTGTTGTTTGGTATTCTTTAGAAAGATGTTGCTTGACGTGGCTTTTCAAATTAACTCCCAGTAATTGAAGATCCCGGTGATGATCTGTGATTATTCCCTTTACCGAAGGTTTCAGCTTCAGGAACATCCTGTTCAGTCTTTCCTTCTCATCATCAACCCTTTCGGTTACCAGATCATTCAACATGACTGATCGTTCATTGATAGCCTCGTCCGCTTCGCGGTAACAATCAATCAAATATTCGGCAACTGCTGTTGGCGTTTTCAGCCGGGTATGGGCCACCAGATCGGCAATGGTTTCGTCCTGTTCATGGCCGATCCCCGTGACCACCGGAAGCGGAAACTGGCAGATGTGTGAACAAAGCAGGTAGCTGTTGAAGCAATTGAGATCTGATTGGGAGCCGCCCCCCCTGATCAACACGGTGATGTCATAAGAATTTTCGTTTGCATAAATGCTGTCCATTGCATTAATAATGGATTGTTCTGCTTCTTCACCCTGCATTACAGCGGGGAAAAGCCGAATGTCAAACCGGTACCCAAAAGGATTCCGGATGAGCTGATCCTTAAAATCGCCAAAACCTGCGGCAGTTTTTGAAGAGATGACTGCAATTCTCCGGGGAATTTCAGGGAAATTCAGACTCCTGTTCATGTCAAAAACCCCATCAGATTTGAGTCGACTGATTACCTCCATTTTCTGTCTTGCCAGTTCGCCAATGGTAAACGATGGTTCAATGTCTGAAACATTCAGACTGAACCCGTACAATTCATGAAATTCGGCAGTTACTTTAATCATAACCTTCATACCGGCTGCCAGGTGTGTGCGGGTAACACTTTCAAAATAGGGCTGAAGCATCCTGAAAACCGAAGCCCATATGGTAGCCCTGGCTTTGGCCCGGATTGCCTCGCCGGTTTCTTCTTTTTCAATAAGTTCCAGGTAGCAATGGCCACTGTAATTAACCTTCAGTTCGCTAATTTCGGCCACGATCCACCACGAAAACGGCAGTGCGCTCTTAAAGGCTGATTTGACCTGTTCAAGCAACTGATATAGCGACAGGGCTTTGTTGTCCATTTTTCAAAATTTGAACAATTTACAATTTTCAGAAAGCTCACCTGACCGGAGCCTGATGATGTAAGCACCCCTGGGAAGACCTGCCAATTCATCCTCAAGTTTCACATAGTTTCTTCCGTCAACCTGCGGATAAAGCGTGCGCATCATTTCCTTTCCTGAAATATCATAAAGCGAAATATCAACCGGTTCGTTCGTACTGTATCTGAAAACCACATACAATAAATTTTGGAAAGGATTTGGGAATACGGTCACAACTTTGTCAACCGGGCTGTCAACCTGCTCCATTTGGAGTAAAACATTGGCCAGGTTGAAATCCGGAATTCCGTAACCGTAATCTTCATCTGGCCGGTAGAAGCGATCTGCACTTTTGCATATGGCCTGTCGTATTTCCATCGCCGATGCCTCCCTGTTGGCCTGCCAAAGACAGGCAGCAAGTCCGGTAATCAGCGGTGCCGAATAGGATGTTCCATTCCCGGGCCTGATGGTTTCATCGGGACTGGCTACATAAATTCCTTTTCCGATGGCCATTACTTCAGGTTTTACCTGGTTGTCAGATGAGGGTCCGCGGCTGCTGAAATCAGCCACATTAAGATACGGATCAACCGCTCCCACGGTCAGTACGCTATCGGCATCACCTGGGGCAGTAATGTATTTCCAAGCAGAATAACCCTCATTACCCGCACTCACCACAACCAGCATACCTTTTGAGGCAGCAATATCCGCGGCCATTGAGATGCGGGTGGTATTGCCATCCATATCAGAATAATCGTGATTCTGAAAATCATAGTCGAATTCTGAATAGCCCAGTGATGTGCTGATGATGTCAGCGCCTATGCTGTCGGCAAATTCGGCTGCAGCTATCCAGTTATCTTCTTCAATAATGTATTCCGAAAATGCATTTTCGGTCCGAAGCAGCCAAAAGGAGGCATCAGGTGCAGAACCTATTAATTCTCCGGGTATGTAACCTCCGATAACGCTCAGGACAGACATTCCGTGAGTGGACTGACCAAAAACACTTTCGCCGGGTTTGACGAAACTACGTGTTCCAAGTATCTGTCCGTTTTTCCGAAGGTTATCAAAAACAGACAACTGATCTACACCGGAGAAACCCGCATCCAGAACGGCTACAGTGATACCTTTACCGGTATATCCATGATGATGCATATATTGGCCATTGTGAACGGCTGTCTGCAACCAGGAGGCTCCGTATTCAAGTGAGGTAGGTGACAATGCTTCCTTTGTTCCTGATGGCATCTTCGTTAAGGAAAAGACCTTCTTTAGGGGCATTTGTAACGTCTCGTTCTTTTTAACGAAGCTAAAACCGGCTATCTTTTTCAGTACCAGGCTATCGGTTACTCGTATGGTGGCTGCATTAAGCCATTTGGATGTGTGGATAACACTGGCTCCTGCAATTTCCAGGCTGTCAATGTATATCTGTGATACCGGAAGGTCGTTATCAATTACCGGAATTCCCTGTTTCTGCCTTCTTTCCAAAGCCTTCTGTGAAAGGAATTCACTTGGGTTTTCAATCGTATAGGGCGAATGAAATTTGTCTGAAAATGAAATACGGTACCTGTATGGTGCCGTAATCTCCAAAGCTTCCTGGGCAGCCAAACGGGTTAATGAGAATATCACAATAAACCAGCATGCCGTAGCGCGTCCGATCGCTTCATGCGTTCCGTTAGCCCTATTTTGCGGCCGGCCCAAGAAAATCAGTTTCATCGGGTTCTTCAAATTTACCCATGTTTTCATCAATCTGTTTGAACAATTCCTGTTGTTCCTTTTCGAGCTTTTCTTCATCGGCTGATTTGCCCAGCTTGTAATCAAGCTCTCTTTCTATACTGCCATCTTCTTTATAAATGATCCACCTGCCTTCCCTGAGGTCGTTCGCATATTTTCCCTGAACATAAGGTTTGCTGTCTGCATAATATATCATGAAATCTCCCTGCAGCTTGTTGTCCACATAACCCGCTTTCAGCCTGAGAATGTTTCCTAAAAAGTACTGTTCCCAGATACCGGATTTCTTACCATTTTTCCATTCGATTTTTTCAGAGACATCGCCGTTTGGGTAATAGTTAATCATGATGCCGTTACGTATACCCATCCGATAAGATTCACGCGAAGTAACCGTCCCGCTGTAAAAGCTGTAGTATATCCAGGTGCTGTCTCTTTTGGAATTTATGTAATTGCCTTCAGCAGCAATCTTCCCGCTTTGGTAAAACTCACGGGCACGCACATGTTCTCCGGTATTGCTGTAATACAAAACGGCCCTGAGGGCGCCCGACTCGAAATACCGGCGCATTTCTCCAACAGGCTTGTTGTCTTTAAAGAAACCTTTGTACATCAGTTTACCGTTTGGATAGGCCTTCTTCCAGTATCCCTGTTTCAGACCGTTTGCATCAGTCTGGTTGAAAACGGTGTCAGGTTGAGCAAAGGTACCGGTTATTGGAAAAAATAAAAGAATGAAAATAATATTCAGGTAATTCATACAATGGATTATATGTGATAAAGATAGAAAAAATGAAAGACATTCATAAAAAAAGCTGCACCCGTAGGGCACAGCTTTACAATCAATACACTTAATAAAAATTTACTTCACTTCTTCAAAATCTACATCGGTCACTTCGTCGTCTTTTTTGGCGCCATTAGTTGAACCAGCGCCTGATGCAGCTCCTGCATCAGCTGTATAACCCTGTTGCGGGCCTTGCTGACCGTCTGCCTGCTGTTGGCCTTTGTAGAGCTCTTCGGAAGCGGCCTGCCATACTGCTGTCAGTTCTGCCGTGGCCTTGTCAACAGCTGCAAGATCCTGTGATTTATGAGCTTCCTTCAGTTTTGCAAGAGCCTGTTCAATCGGACCTTTCTTATCTGCGGGCAGTTTATCGCCAAATTCCTTCAGCTGTTTTTCAGTTTGGAAAATCAGACTGTCAGCTGCATTTAGTTTGTCAACACGCTCACGTTGCTCCTTATCGCGAGATTCGTTTTCCTTGGCTTCACGTTTCATTTTCTCGATCTCATCGGCTGATAGTCCTGATGAAGCTTCAATACGAATGCTTTGCTGTTTGCCGGTTCCTTTGTCTTTGGCCGAAACGTGCAGGATGCCGTTAGCGTCAATATCGAAAGTTACTTCGATCTGCGGGATTCCCCTGGGAGCAGGCGGAATTCCGTCGAGGTGGAACCTGCCTATGGTTTTGTTATCGGCTGCCATAGGCCTTTCGCCCTGCAGGATATGTATTTCAACCGAAGGCTGGTTGTCTGATGCCGTGGTAAAGGTTTCCGTTTTCTTGGTAGGAATGGTGGTATTTGCTTCGATCAAACGGGTTGCTACACCTCCCATGGTTTCGATACCCAGTGAAAGCGGGGTCACATCGAGCAGCAGGATGTCCTTTACTTCGCCGGTAAGCACACCGCCCTGGATAGCGGCACCAACAGCTACCACTTCGTCGGGATTAACACCCTTGGAAGGTTTACGGCCGAAAAACTTCTCAACCACATCCTGGATCACCGGGATACGGGTAGAACCGCCTACCAGAATCACTTCACTGATATCGGATGTAGACAAGCCGGCATCTTTCAATGCTTTACGGCAAGGTTCGATGGTGGCCTGAACCAGTGTGTCAACCAGGCTTTCAAATTTGGCCCGGGTAAGTGTCTTCACCAGGTGCTTGGGAATTCCGTCAACCGGCATAATATACGGCAGGTTGATCTCTGTCTGGGTTGAGCTGGAAAGCTCAATCTTGGCCTTTTCGGCAGCTTCCTTAAGACGCTGCAGTGCCATCGGATCTTTCTTCAGGTCAACGCCTTCATCTTTTTTAAATTCCTCTGCCAACCAGTCAATAATGGTCTGGTCAAAATCGT
>CAYVBH010000071.1:0-14767 GCA_964449015.1 uncultured Bacteroidales bacterium | reverse complement strand
ATGATTTCGATATTGTTCTTGCCTCAAAATCGCCCAGACGGCAGCAATTGTTAACGGATATCGGGTTAAAGTTCAGGGTAGTTAACCATCTTGATATGGATGAAGTGTACCCGTCGGTTTTAAAACGGGAAGAAATTCCATTGTATCTGGCAAAGGCGAAAGCCTCGTTTTATGAGTCATTTCTTGAGCAAAACACCTTGCTGATCACTGCCGACACCATTGTATGGCTTGAAAATGAAGTAATTGGCAAGCCTGATGATGCTGAAGATGCCATTCGCATGCTGACCAGGCTTTCGGGTAATATGCATGAGGTTTTTACCGGGGTATGTCTGAAAACGGTTTCCAGTGAGAAATTGTTCTTCGCCAGTTCCAGGGTGTATTTCAGGAAGATTTCTGAGGAAGAGATCCGGTATTATGTTGACAGATACAAACCCTTTGACAAAGCCGGAGCCTATGGGGTGCAGGAGTGGATCGGCTATGTAGGCGTTGAGAAAATTGAGGGATCCTATTACAACGTCATGGGATTACCGGTTCAAAAGCTGTATTGTGAACTTGTAAATATGATTCAATAACCTGCCTTTATATAGTAATACTTTTATGTGTCAATCTTTAAAAAGAACCATTACAATAATGCTGGCGTGGTGCCTGGGTATTCCGGTGTGGAGCGGAGAGGGGATGTGGCTCCCGGTTCACCTTGACAGTTTGAATCACAAGCACATGAAAGAAATGGGCCTCATGCTCGATGCATCGGAGATTTTCAGCAACAGCCATCCCAGTATAAAAGATGCCATTGTCATGTTTGGTAATGGCTGTACCGGTGAATTGATTTCCTCTCAGGGACTGTTGGTAACCAATCATCATTGTGGATACAGCCGGATTCAATCGCACAGCACAATTGAAAATAACCTCCTTGCCAACGGATTTTGGGCTGGCAAACCATCAGAGGAATTGCCCAATCCGGGTCTGACAGCAACATTCCTGGTGCGCATGGAAGATGTTACAGGCAGCGTACTCAACGAAATACCCGACACGTTGCGTGAACCTGAAAGAAATGCCTTGATTAATCAGCGGATTGAGATGATCAGAAAAGAGGCAGTTTCTGATACATTCCATAATGCTGAAATCAAGCCCTTCTTTTTCGGAAAGGAATATTATCTGTTTGTTTATGAAACGTATCACGATATCAGGTTGGTTGGCGCTCCGGCTGAAACAATTGGCCGGTTTGGAGGCGATGAGGACAACTGGATGTGGCCGAGGCACACCGGAGACTTTTCACTCTTCAGGATATACGCTGATAAAAACAACAGACCGGCCCAGTATTCACGGGATAATGTTCCCTTCACTCCCAGAAAATACCTGAACATTTCTTTGAGTGGTTTTCAGGAAGGAGATTTTACCATGGTGATGGGTTATCCGGGACGCACAGATCAGTATCTGACATCCGACGCATTGGAAATGATCACAGGAAAATCACTACCTGCAAAAATTGCCATGAGGACAGCAAGACGCAATGCTCTTGAAACGGCTATGGAAAAGAGTCCTGAACTGAGGCTGAAATATATTTCAAAATATGTGAGTTTAAGTAATTCCTGGAAAAAGTGGATTGGTGTTGTCAAAGGAATCAAACAGTCGCACGCATTGGAGTCCAGGCTGAAACTCGAGGAAGATTTTGCAAACTGGGCCGGTAGCCTTTCGGTTGATCCTTCCGGTTATTCTAAATTGATTCAAGAGTTCGTCAATATTTATGATGAACTGGAACCCATGTATCTGGCAGGTGATTTGGGATCGGAATTGTTGAACTCATTAGAAATATCCCGCATTGTAAATGATGTTCAGAAGAAATTTTTCTCATCTCAAGATTCATCAAAATCGGTGAAGCGGTCAGCCATTCTTGATATCATGTCGCAGGGTGAGGCTTTTTTCAGGACTGAAGCAGTGGCCATTGACAGAGAAGCACTTCCAAAAATGCTGGATATCTATATGGAATACACAGTTTCTGGTTATCATCCGGGATTTAACAGTCAAATAGTGAATGATTATTATGGTAATTATGATGCTTTTGTTGAATCGATTTTTGATAAAAGCATTTTTACAGATTCCCTGAAGTACCGGAAAACATTCGAAATGTCTGAATCCAGGATCAGGAAGAAAATTATGAATGATCCCCTTATTTCGATATACAAGGATTTTTCCGATATGCTTGTGCCAGTTGTATATGGTAAACTGGATAGCTTGAACCTCAGGCTTAATGGCATGTATAGGCGTTATGTCACGGGTCTTATGGAGATGAAACCAGACAAAACATTCTATCCTGATGCCAATTTCACCATGAGGGTTACCTATGGAAAAGTTGAAGGATACCAACCTGCCGACGCGGTGAAATATTCGTATTACTCCACATTTGACGGCATTATGGAAAAGGGAAAGCTTGAGATTGCCGATTACAGGTTGCCCGAGGAATTCAGGACAAGAAGGATAAATGATATTCCCGCCACCTATCTGACTGAAGGTCGTTTGCCGGTTTGTTTTATAGCGTCAAATCATACATCAGGAGGCAATTCAGGAAGCCCGGTACTCAATGCCAGGGGTGAATTGATCGGTATTAATTTCGACCGGAACTGGGAGGGTACCATGAGTGATTATGCATACAATCCCAACATTTGTCGAAATATTTCACTGGATATCCGGTATATGCTGTTTGTAATTGACCAGGTGGCAAATGCCAACTGGCTTATCAATGAATTAACACTGACCAATCAACAATGATCTGACCTATGATAGCAACATTTGTGCATATATGGGTTAAGGAACCCCATATTGATGAATTCATCTCAGCTACGATTGAGAATCACAAGCAATCGGTTCAGGAACCGGGTAATCTCAGGTTTGATATGCTGCGTGATGCGGATAATCCTGCCAAATTTGTATTGTACGAAGCTTACCTTTCAGATGAGCATGCTGCAGCCCATAAAAAAACTGCGCATTATATCAAGTGGCGCGATCAGGTTGCTGACTGGATGGCGCAACCCCGTGAGGGTATTCGTCATGAAATTGTTTATCCTGTTGAAGTTTCAGCATGGTAGCGGACTTTAGTCTCCTTCGGACGCCCCGGATACATTTCGGCTGGAAACAATCAGAAAAGGTATTGGGCCTTTTGAATCGGAATGGCAAGCGGATTCTGTTAGTAACCGGAGCTGCTTCCTATAACCGGAATCGGGGAATTACAGAAATTATCGCATCCCTTGAGAAAGCAGGACGCATTGTTCATCATGCACGAATTGAATCAGAACCTTCGCCGGATGATGTCGATATCACGGCGGAAGCATGCCGAAGAAAAGATCCCGATCTGGTGCTGTCAATCGGAGGTGGTAGCGTAATTGATGCAGGTAAAGCCATATCTGCCATGTTGCCGCTTCGTGATTCCGTCAGGGATTTTCTGGAGGGCGTGGGATCAAAAAAGCACACTGGTGAAAAGATATTCTTCATAGCAGTGCCAACTACTTCAGGCACAGGAAGTGAAGCAACCGCCAATGCGGTAATTTCTTTTACTGGTAAAAGTGGATTTAAGAAATCGTTGCGGCATGAAAACCTGGTTCCTGATATGGCCATTGTGGATCCGCAGCTGACCCTCAGTTGTCCGCCTGAAATTACTGCTGCAAGTGGGATGGATGCTTTCACCCAATTGGTTGAATCATATCTTTCGATTAAGGCAAATGCCCTTACTGACGCACTGGCATTTGAAGGCATCAACCATTTACACAAAAATCTGCTGGCTGCTGTACAGTATGGCTCTAATGCTGAAGCCAGAACGGGAATGTCATTGGCTGCCTTGCTTTCGGGAATTACACTGGCAAATGCAGGGCTGGGACTTATTCATGGATTCGCTTCTTCAATTGGCGGTGTGCATGAAATTCCGCATGGCACCGTTTGTGGAACCCTGATGGGAGTTGTGAACAGATACCAGGTGTCGGCTCTTTTAAAGCAACCGGAAATTACTGCGGCTCATAGCAAATATGAAAAGCTGGGCAGGTTGTTTTCCGCCGCAGAGGGAAAATCGTCAGGCTGGTATATGGAATATGTTGTTGAATATATTGAAAATCTTACGGGACAGTTGAATCTGAAACGGTTGGGTGATTTTGGCATCACGGCTAACGACCTGATGGCCATTGCGGAAATCACAGATCACAAATCAAATCCGGTTCACTTTGAAAATGAACAACTGGTGGAGATGATGAAGATACGATTGTGAAAGATATGAAGAATGCAGGTTGAATCAATCACTCAGAATTGTTGTTGGCCGAATAAATTCTTTTCAAATCCTTTTCAAAAATGGTGAAGGTGTCCCGCTCGAAAGCAATGAAATCAGGGACGCTTTTATGTCCTGCAAAAGGTGTGTAATAATGCTTCTGGTTGACATTTCTCCATACCATGAGATAGGAAATATTTCTTGCCAGCGAATCTTCCCTGATCGATTTGAGCAGGAACTGGGTCCACCAGTTTTTCACCGGTATGCCATTAAATCCGCATTCAGTAAGCGCAGCAATTTTCTTTCGTGCAAGAGCTATGTTAACCACCATCCTGAGCTGTGCAATTCCATTGGAAACAGAAGATCCGCTCTGAAAATCCCAGTAATTTTCACAACCCAGGATGTCAACCCATTCGTCGCCCGGGTAACGTTCGAGGTATTGCTGCTCACTTTCGAACATATCCGTGGAATAGGCATAGATCAGGTTATGCACATGCAGGGAGTCGCGAAGATAAGATACAGTGAACTTCCACAGATTCATGTATTCTGAAGGCAGACAGTGACCTTTTCCCCACCAGAACCAGTTTCCGTTATTTTCATGAAATGGTCTGAAGATTACGGGAACAAACTTGCCCTGTGCATTTTTTAGTGAAAGAAAGAAACCGGCAATTTTCTGCAGTTCTGATCTGTAAAAATCAGACAGGATGCTGTCAGGAAGTATCTTGCCTAATGCAGGAGTCACATCCCATGCTGTGCCTCCTGTAACAGGATTGTTGAGGTGCCAGGTTACCGTGTTGACACCTCCCCGGTCAAAGGCTTCTATGATTCGCTGACGGATCAGTCGAAACGGTATACTGTCGATATTGTCTTCTTTTCCTGCACCCGCAATTTCCCACCCATAAAGAGCAGGATGCGTGCCGGTAAGCTCCTTTACATCAGATTTACTATTTGCAAATTTCCAGTCGACCCCGGTAAGGGTAGCGTCCTGCTGACCAAACAGGATACCTTTACTTTTCATTTTGTTCAGATTGACCAGTAATGCATTGGCTTCGGGTGTCAGCAGGGAATCAACCGGTCTTTCAAACACAGGTAGGCCAACCAGTACATCAGGTGGAGTCGCGGTACTCTCAGTGGAAGTTGGTTTGCATGAAACGAGAAGGATTGCCGGCAGTAAAATCCGGAATAAAAGGACGGGAACTGAAGCTGATCGGAAAGAAATGGTTAAAACCTTTTGAATTATTCCTGGTATGATCATCTGGTTTGTCCTGATTTGACCTTTGGCTAATATAGAACAAATCGGTAAAATGAGAAAACAATCAGGCTATATACAAGTATGGGGTAACTATCATAAAAAATTCGTAAATTTAGTGAGTTGAGATTAGATCATTTAGATGCAAGTTGAACTATATAAAATTCTTCAGTGATGAAAAATGCGATTACGGAATCCGGTAAATTATCCTGGCTAAAAGATACAACCATTCTAATAGCTGAAGATGAACCTACCAATTTCAAACTTCTTACGGCCATGCTGAAATCTTCGGGAAGTAAGATTCATTGGGCACAGGATGGACAGGAAGCGGTGAATTTTATTAAAAGTAAACCAGCAGAAGAAAAGTGTTTGGTGTTGATGGACATCAAAATGCCAATAATAAACGGATATGAAGCCACAAGGCAGATCAAAATGATTGATGAGAGCATACAGGTTATTGCTGTTACAGCTTATGCTCATCCAGGTGATCGGGAGAAAATTTCAGGTCCCAAGTTCGACGGTTTTATTTCCAAACCATTTAACCTTGATATGTTGTATACTGTTTTGTCCAAATTTTCCTCCGCTGAAGGCTGAACCATTGCATAAACAAAGATACAGGCTTTAATCTGAAAGTCTGCATCTCTGTTATCTGTTTAGTTAATGCAATTTTTTATTCTCATTTCATCTCAGAATGTATGTTGTTCACTTTGGCTGCCAGATATGTGTTTCTGGCATTTGGGGCAATAATACTTTTGGATCGTGTTAATAATTTTTATTCAGATGCTTGCAGATCATTTGCAGCAGTGCACTGGATTCAAGAGGTTTGCTGATACTGTCGATACACCCGGCCTGCAACGATTTTTCTATATCATCAGCAGAAGCGTATGCAGTTTGAGCAATGATTTTCAAACCGGGCTTATTCTGTAGAATCTGATTTGTAGCTTCATAGCCGTCAATATCCGGTAGTCCGATGTCCATCAGAATCAGATCCGGATCATGTAAACCTGCAATGGATACAGCTTCTTTGCCATCTTTGGCGTGAATCAGATAGAGTCCTGTTTCTGAAAGAATCTCATTGATGTAGGCTGCATTGTATTTATCATCCTCAACCACAAGCACTGTTTTACCATGCAAGCCCTTCAAATTAATGGCTTCCTGCTTGTAATCCTTTTTTTCATCAGTACCGTGATCTTTGCTGTATGGAAGTGAGAAATAAAAGGTTGTTCCTTTACCGTATTCAGATTCAAGCCAGATTGTACCCCCAAGAAGACCGACAAGTCCTTTCACTATTGAAAGGCCCAATCCTGTTCCGCCATGAAGGTGTGACCTGTCATCCTGCAACTGGGAGAAGCGTTCAAAAACAAAGTCGAATTTTTCTTTAGGTATGCCGATACCCGTATCTGATACGTAAAATGTAAGTTGTTTGTGTTTGTCTAATTTGCATCCGCCTTCTATGCAGCCTTCTTCGGTAAATTTCAAGGCGTTGCTTAACAGGTTAATGAAAATCTGTTTCAATTTTCCTTTATCTGTTGCAACTGAGGCGTCTTTCAGACTTCCAGACACTTTCAGGTTAAATTGGATATGTTGTTTATTATAACGCACTTGTTGTATTGAAAAGAAACTTTCGAGTTCGGAAAAGAGTTGGGCGATGTTGCAGTTCTCAATATGAATGTGAACCTGTCCCGATTCGATCCTGGCAATATCGAGCATGTCATTGATAATCTCAAGCAAGTTGCTGCAGCATTGATTAATGATACCGGCATAATAAACCAGTTTTGGCTTATCATTGAAACTGCGGGGTAACAGTTGTGAAAACCCGTTAATTGCATTCATGGGAGTCCTGATTTCATGACTCATGTTGTGGAGGAATGCCGTTTTGAGGCGGTCACTTTCTTCAGCTGCTTCTTTTGCTTTTACAAGTTCTGTATTGATCAGTTTGAGCTTTTCGTACTGATTAATCAATTGATTTTTAAGGGCTTTTTCATTGGTGATGTTACTGGCAATGCCAATGATCCGGAATATTTTGCTTTCTGCATTTTTCACCGGAATCAGCTGAGTCAGGAAGTCTTGATCGTTGAGGGTTTCTTCATATGAAATCACTTTTTCTTCATGCAGACATTTGATGTAATTCCTGTTAATACGTCTGCTTAAGTCAGCAGGAAGACACTCTTCAACCAGCCTGCCGGGATGGAGCATGCCGACTTCTTTGATCTGGATAGGGTTAACCGTAACATACCTGAAATGAGGTCCTTTTTCAACATCAACCACGAATATATGGTCGCCTGCATTATCAAAAATCTGTTTATATTTCTGTTCGTTTTCTTCAGCCTTTTCTTTTGCCTGTACCAGATCAGTTATATCCCGTGTGACGGTATAGCGGTATTTCCTGTTCTGAATATATACATGCTCGGCTGAAATAACAACATGCTTAAGAGCCCCTTCGCTGTTTCTGATCACTGTTTCTCCACCGGTTATCTTGCCATTGCTGTCAGCACATTTAATCAGGTCTTCCCGGTTTTTTTGGGCTAGGATTCCTAATGATAAAGGATTTCTGCCAATAATTTCATCTTTACTATAACCGACCAGTCTGCAAAAGGCATCATTCACTTCAATATAACTTAAGTCTTCCGCATTACTTAATGCACAGGCTGAAGGGTTCATTTGAAAAAGTGTAGAGAACTTCTCTTCAGAAAACTTCAGATCAGAAATGTCAGTAGATACTTTATAAATGGCCGGTTTGCTATCCCACAATCCGGTTATGATTTTCGTTTCAACAGGTATCGCATTGCCTGATTTGGTCAATAAAGGAACCTGGCAATGACTGATTTTTCTGGTAATAAGATCAGAGAAATTGTCAGCTGCCTCTTTTCTACGTTCGGGTGGATTTAAACTGAATACCGACAAACCTATTAACTCATTCATATCAAAACCAAGCCTCCTGACAACCGTTTCATTCACCTGAATAATTACAGCTTTCTCATCCAACACAAATAGCAATTCATCAAAAGCGTCGGCAAATGAGCTGTAATTCCTGCGGGTTTGTTCAAGTTCATCCTGCTTTATCTTAATCCGGGCTTCGTTTTCTTTGGAAATGTCTTCCAGCGATTGGTTTTTTTTAACGAGATTATCAATGATCCGGATAAGCTCTTCCTTTGTTCTATTTTGAAAATCCGTTTCTGACATTAGTTGTTATTTGGGTGTTTCAGGTATTAAAGCCAGGTGCCTTTATTCGCTATTACAAACTGCCTGCCTCAATAATACGCTGTCTGTTCCTTATAGAGAATGATGGGCATTGGTCAGGATATCCTAATACCTGATCCGAATCATATAAAGTTACATTATTAAATGATAATATCCAGCGAAGCACAGAATGAAGTTGCTTTATCCGAATTCATAACAACCTGTCTATATGTTGACGGTTATGGTAACTGAGGGTCAGACTGCTAAAATTGGAACCCTGGGTCATATAGCCCGGCACGGCATAAAAAACTGATGGGAATAGATTAACATCATTTTAACGGGTTAGTCCTATATGAAATAAAGGGTAAGTTACATTTCAGTAATCCTATTTTTTGTAGTTTTATCGTGTTAAACTGATCATTAATTAGGATAAATATGAGAAATAGCCTGAAAAACCGTAAAAGAGCAACGATGAAACATGGAGTTACAACGTTTATTTTGTTAGTCGCGGCATTGTTAAATTCAGTTGCACAGCCCTCTGGAGGACCATATGGTCCCATCCGGCAAAATTATGAATTGCCTAAAGTGACTGGAAAGGTATATTTTGTAGCCCCTGATGGTAAAGCTGAATCAACAGGCAGTCAATTGTCGCAGCCAACTACCATTGAGCAGGCAATAACCAAAGCCGAAAGCGGAGATGCAATCATCCTTCGCGGAGGTACATACCGCACAGGCGATCTGGAATTCAATCAGGGTATTACTGTTCAGCCATATGCTGATGAGCAGCCAGTTTTGAAAGGAACATTAGAAGCTAAGGAATGGACGAGAATAGGTGGCGGCATATGGAAAACCACATGGAAGAAGCTTTTTCAGGCTTACCCTGACGATTGGTGGACCCGCGACAGGTACGGTTGGAATACACCTTTGCATTTGTTCAACAACGACATGGTTTTTGTTGACGGCAAATTGCTCAATTCGGCAGGTTGGGAAGGCGACGTGGATGAAAACTCATTTTATATTGATTACAAAACCGGCTTGGTGTACCTGGGTGTGAATCCTGAAAACCATCTGGTGGAAATTACAGCGTTTAATCATGGTTTGCACAGAGTAATCAAAGACGTGAACGGTAAGAAAAACGATCGCAAAGCCGTAATTATGCGTGGTATAACGTTAACACAATACGCCTATTGCGCCTTTGAGATAGACGGCTACGAGCCTCAGGCCTTGGCTGATCCTTCTACTTTTGGAAAGGACGTGGTGGGTAGTGTTATTGAGAATTGCACTTTTTCGTATTGCGGCAGGGTAGGAACCTTCCTTCGCGGTGATAATACGATATTACGCAACTGCAGTGTTCACCACACCACTACTGAAGGCGTTTACCTGCTTTCATCATCGGATTGCCTGTTGGAAAAAAACAAGTTTTCACAGAATAATATTGAAGACATCAACGGATACTATCCGGCTGCTGTGAAGATTTTTAACCAAACCCACCGGGTTACCTGTAAAGACAATCTAGTTTATGATCTTCCCATATCTAACGGCATCTGGTATGATGTCGGGAATATTGACGGTCGTTTCATTAACAACTGGGTGGTAAATGTGGGCACCAATAAAGGGAAATTCGGAGATCCAAACAAAATGTGGTCGAACTACAACGGGTTCTTTTTTGAAATTTCCAAAGGTGCCACAGTGGCAGGAAATGTTTTTGAGAATTGCGACCAGGCTGTTTTTGTTCTGAACAGTTCCAATGTAAAAATGTACCAGAATACTTTTGTGAACAGCACGGTATGTATAGGTCGCGATAAAAGAAGCGCCCAGGGAGACCATTTTGGGTGGCATCCCAGTACCGGTCCGGATGTAGATGAGCGTTTCGGACATGCTTTTGTTAATAACCTGCTGGTAGGTGATGCAAATTTCGAAAAACCACTGATGCTGGTTTATCAGCACAAAGACTTATGTGAGAAGTTGAATAAAACACCCCTGAAACAGTTTGATTACAATGTATTTGTAGAAGACATCAGCAGCGGTTATGATACGCTCATGAGCCATATGCCTGCGACCAAGCCGGAATGCACAGAGAAGGCAGCAACCCTGGAAGAATTAAAAGGATTGTTCGAAGGATCGTCAGCAAACAGCAAGGTGTTTAGAGGCTTAAACATGCCTGTATTTAAATCTTTAGAATTGGGCAATTACGAGCTGAACAAGGCATTTCCTGGTGCGAATGCTGCAACTGTTTTACCTGCTGAAGTGCAGCAATTGTTAGGATTGTCTGCGAAATACAAGCCTTATATCGGAGCGTATTCTGTAAAGTAGACCTGAACTTTGGATCCGGGGTGGCATTATGAATGAAGGCCCGCTGAATATTGAGGATTTTTTATTCCGAAGCAGGGAATTTCCGGTAATCGATGTCCGCTCTCCCGGAGAATTTGAACATGGCCATATTCCAGGAGCGGTAAATCTTCCTCTTTTTAGTAATGAGGAAAGGTCTGTGATTGGAACACTCTATGTCAACAGGGGATCCGCTGATGCCATGATGAAGGGACTGGAAATTATCGGTCCCAGAATGAAAGAATACGCTGAATTTGCCTTACGTATTGCTCCCCGCCGCGAAGCCCTGATGCATTGCTGGAGGGGCGGGATGCGGAGTAACAGTATGGCCTGGCTGTTCAATACAGCCGGTGTAAAAACACATACTCTGGCTGGCGGATACAAGAGTTATCGCACATTTGCCAGGAACTTTTTCTCTGTGCCCCTGAAACTGATCGTTATTGGTGGCATGACGGGTTCAGGCAAAACTGAAGTGCTTGAATATCTTGAATCTCTCGGTGAACAAGTTGTTCATCTTGAACATCTTGCCAGGCATAAGGGCTCCGTCTTCGGAAGTATCGGTATGCCATTGCAGCCTACCACGGAGCAATTTGAAAATGATTTGTTTGCCCGGCTCATGGAACTCGAGCCATCAAAGCCTGTGTATATTGAAGATGAAAGTATTGCAATCGGCCGTGTTTTTGTACCCAAACCATTTTTCGGGCAAATGTTGACTGCCCCCCTGATTAACCTCTGCGTTCCTTTCGGAAGGCGCGTTATACAGCTTGTCAATGTTTACACACAAGGAGACCGGCAGCTTTTAGCTGAAGGAGTGAAACGAATTGAGCGGCGACTTGGATTGGAGAACGCATCCAGGGCTGTTGAACACATTAGTCAAGGGAATATGACAGCGGCAGTGGAAATTGCTTTAAAGTATTACGACAGGATGTATACACGAACAATGGAAATACATCAGCGAAAAACAGTTGCGGATGTAAAAATTGAAGAGGAAAGCATTCGGGAGATTGCAGAACGGGTACTTTCATTGAACAAATAACAATTAACAATATAGAGAAATGAATACTTCTGAAATCCGACTTACGCAATTCAGTCCCGGTGCCGGATGCGGCTGTAAAATCTCACCGGCCGATCTTTCCGAAATCATCACAAAAGTGCCGGATAATTCTCAATTCAGGTCGTTACTGGTTGGCTGCAATTCGCGCGATGATGCTGCCGTATATGATTTGGGAAACGGAGAGGCAGTGATCAGTACCACTGATTTTTTTACACCCATTGTAGATGATCCGTGGGATTTTGGCAGAATTGCTGCAGCAAACGCCATAAGCGATATTTATGCCATGGGAGGCAGGCCCCTGATAGCAATTTCCATCCTGGGCTGGCCACTGGCCAAACTCCCGGCTGTTATTGCGGGCAGGGTAATTGAGGGCGCCGCTGACCTATGTCAGACTGCCGGAATACCCCTGGCAGGAGGTCACAGCATCGATATATCCGATCCGGTATTCGGATTGTCGGTTACCGGCATTGTGAGAAAGGAGCACATCAGACAGAACAATACGGCCACGGAAAAATGCAGGCTTTTTCTTTCAAAACCGCTTGGGATTGGTATTTACAGCACAGCTTCAAAAAAGAACTTCCTGAACCATGACGACTACCTGACCTCAGTAAATTGGATGACCCGGCTCAATGATGCCGGAAGTGAGCTTGGAAAACTTGAATGCGTGAAGGCCATGACTGATGTAACCGGATTTGGACTGCTGGGTCATCTTTTAGAAATGTGTGAGGGAAGTGGGTTAACAGCCCGTATTCGCTTCAACAGCATTCCCATACTCGGTAACCTTAGCTATTACATTGGGAAAAACTGCCTACCAGGCGGAACTTACCGCAACTGGAAAAGCTACGGCACTAAGATTGGCGAACTGGATGAATTTCAGAAGATGGTGCTTGCAGACCCTCAAACCAGCGGAGGATTGCTGGTGGCAGTGGAAGCAAATGAACAGGAATTTGATCGCGTTGCTGTGCAGTATGGATTCAAGGAAATCGGCTTTCTTGAAAATGCCGGTTCTGATTCAATCATTGCAGTTGAATAGCAGCTTAATTAAATAAAGCCCCGGCATTTACAAAATAAAACACCGGGGCTGATGATATGGTTATTCAACGACTATTGACTGCGCAGGCTTCCTGACATAGGCTTCTTTCTTAGTCAGGCTTACGTATAAAATACCGTTTTCATACCTGGCGGAAATCTTTTCTGAATCCACCTTGTTGCCGGTTTTGAAAACACGTGCGGCTCCCGAATAATCAAACTCTTTCAGATTGAATTTTTCTTCACTGCTTTGCTCATCCTGCTTGTTTACGCTGATGTGCAAATACTCGTTCTCATGCTTGATTTCGATGTCTTTCTTGTCAACTCCGGGCATTGCCATTTCAATCAGATATTCCTGGTCGGTTTCGGAAATATTGGCGGCCAGAGTACTTTGACGGCTGCAACCACAGTAGTTTTCGTTGTTGAAATGCCGCATGAGCTGATTGTATGCTTCGCTGGAGTTCTCATCCCTGTTAGCGGAATAGAACGGACTGTAAAATCTGATGTATGCCATATTGTTGTGTTTTAATGGTTTTTGAATTGATTGTTGATGGAAGATTTTCAATTATAATGCCAACATTAAAAAGCAGACATCATGACAGTATTAAGTTATATCGTATGACAATATGGCACTTATGTCCTGGAAAAAGCTGCGAGCTAAAAGCTAAAAAATAATAGCCAATAGCCAACAGCCAATAACCAACAGCTAACAGCTAAAGGTTGCATTCTTTCAACACCTCTTTGGCCCTCGATCCTTCATTAAACAGCAGGTCAATGGCACTCAGGTTGGGAATAAATCCAAAACGTTCGCGGAATACCTGCTGATAGGGTATGGGCTTGAAGCCGGGATCGGGCCCGTTCAGCCTTTCCTTGGGATGTATGCTGTTCCTGAAATCCGCGTCACATTCCGCATTTTTCTCAAAGGTTGTTGTAGGCAATGGCGTGCACGAAATACTGAAGGCTTTTATCAGAAAGGTAAGAAGCTCAATATTCCAGTCAAATAAAAACCGGGGTTTACGTATGTAGAAATTGTTGAAGTCATCTGCATAATATTCATAAAAGGCTGAAAGCCGGTAAGCCGATTCAATGGATTTCAGATGAATCTTTTGCCAGTTTGTGACATAATCTATTTCAACTTCAGCTATGGGCATTTTATCACCATGTAGTTTCTTTACAGGAATAACAAGGCATTGTCTGCCATTTGCTCCATAAATATAGCAACGGTTGCGGTACGACTGCTTCTGGTAATGTTCATGCTTTTCAATGAGAATATCCTTTCCGTTTAGAAATTTGGAAAGATATTGAACAGGAGGGAGGTAAGCGGTGGAGAGGAGCAGAGACATGGGTGATTTGATAATTTGATAATTTGAAAATTTGATAATTTGTTGATGTGCTAATGTGCAAATGTGCTATTTTAACACCGAACAAGGAATACCGAACAAGGAATACCGAACAAGGAATACCGAACAAAGAATACCGAACAAAGAATACCGAACAAGGAACACCGAACTCCGAATATTAAACAGCCTGCCCTCCTTCGCTAAAGCTTCGGCGGGCGAGGCACCCTAAAGTCTGTTTATCATACTCGCCAGAAATCCCGCGCCAAATCCGTTGTCGATATTCACTACGCTGGTTCCGCTGGCGCAACTGGTTAACATACCCAGCAGCGCGGAGAGTCCCC
>CAYVBH010000070.1:0-14825 GCA_964449015.1 uncultured Bacteroidales bacterium | reverse complement strand
AATGAGGATCGGGTTTGTCTTTTTATGGACAGAATCCCTGAGTTATACTTTTCATTTCTGGGAGTACTAAAAATTGGTGCAATTGTTCAGCCTTTGTTCTCAGCATTTGGTGATGAGTCATTGTATATAAGACTTGAGAATGCCCAAACGCGTGCAATAATCACACAAAAAAAGCACCTTCCCAAGGTAAGAAAAATACAGGATAAGCTAACTTCTCTTGAATTTATCATTGTTGTTGATCAACCCAAGAGTGCCGAATTGAAAACAAAAGAAATTGCTTTTGACCTTAACAACATTTCTTCTGTTGAAAACTTGGAAGTTTTTCCAACCAGGGCAGAATCCTCATCGGTTTTGCATTATACTTCCGGCACAACCGGGCAACCTAAAGGTGTGAGACATGTGCATCGTTCATTAATCTCACAATACCTGACCACGAAATGGGTGCTCGATCTGAAAGATGATGATGTATATTGGTGCACTGCTGATCCCGGATGGGTTACAGGAATATCATACGGAATAATTGGTCCATGGAGTCTTGGAATAACTCAATGTATTCTGGATGCAGGTTTTTCAGCTCAAACCTGGTATGATTTCATTGAGCAGAAAAAAATTACGGTTTGGTATTCAGCCCCCACGGCAATCAGGTCGTTGATGAAAGCCGGTGAGGATATTATTAGAGAGTATGATTTATCAAGTTTACGGCATCTTGCAAGTGTAGGAGAACCATTGAATTCAGAAGCTGTCATCTGGTCTGAAAAGAATTTTGGAAAGCCATTTCACGACACTTTCTGGCAAACTGAAACCGGATCCATCATTATTTCCAATTTTCCCGGTATGAAAGTCAAACCGGGATCCATGGGAAAACCCTTCCCAGGAATCACAGCAACCGTTCTGAACCCACAAACATATGAACCCTATAATGAAATAGGAAAAATCGGACTCATTGCCTGTAAACCTGACTGGCCTGCTTTAATGAGATCATACTGGAACAATCCTGGTAAGTACGGGGAGAAATTCGTGAATGGCTGGTATCTGACAGGCGATAAAGCCAGGATTGATAACGAGGGTTACTTTTGGTTTATAGGCAGAGACGATGATGTCATCAATACCGGCGGCCATCTTGTAAGTCCTTTTGAAGTTGAATCGGCACTTCTTGAACATGTTGTTGTTGCCGAATCTGCTGTTACCAGTAAACCAGATGAGATCAATATGGAAGTAGTTAAAGCCTTTATTTCTCTCAAGCCCGGATACAATGCCAGCAAGGATCTTGAACTGGAAATTATGAACTTTATCAGAAAGAAATTATCGGCAATAGCCATGCCGCAGGAGATAGAGTTTGTTGATCAGGTTCCCAAAACCAGAAGCGGGAAAATTATGAGACGCCTTCTTCATGCAAAGGAATGGGGCGAAGATATCGGTGATATTTCAACACTTGAGAATGACTAAATTTGCATAATTAGTAATAACTATAACCCAAAAAAAATGACTAACATGGAAAATATGAATCCTGAAGAAATGAAAAAACTCATACTGGAATACGTTGTGAACGAATATATTGATGATGAGGATACCATTATTAATTATGATACTCCGTTAATTTCCAGCGGTTATGTCGATTCGTTCTCCATGGTTTCCTTGTTGGTTTTTCTTGAAAACAAATTCAGGATAAAAATACCCTCAAATAAAGCAACACCTGAAGCATTTGACAGCGTAAACAATATTGTATCACTTGTATCACAGTATTTGAAATAACAGAATTATCACACACGATACGCTGCTATTAACAAGAAGTGGATTATTTTCAGAATTGACATATTCACATCTATATGTTGACATTTAGCTCTGTTGCATTTGTAATATTCTGTTGAACCATTATATATATTATTCTCTTAGGGGAAATTTATTGATGTTTGCAATTCGAATCATTAATGGTTACAATTGAAGCGTTAATGAAAACGCACTAGCTATACATCCGGTATTTAGTTTCTTCCATCGACCATTCACCATAATTCCACCAAAAATACTGTTGATTTAATCCCATTAATTACGCTTTTGGTAAAAATTGGCAAGCATTAATTGTAAAAAAAAACAACCTTTGCGCGCGATTTTAAGTATAGGATTATATGCAATTTAAATTGTTGTTTTAAGATATGCTTTTCAATTCTCTCGAATTCATCGTTTTTTTCCCAATGGTGGTGGCGCTGTATTTCATGCTGCCGAACCGTTTCAGATGGATGCTGCTGTTAGTTGCAAGTTATTATTTTTGTATGTGCTGGAATTACAAGTATGTTGTATTATTGATTTTTGCTACACTTGTTAGTTATTGCAGTGCGATAGGAATATATAAAGCACAGCAGATTTGGATGAAAAAATTGTTGTTGATCATATCCTTAATTTCCGTCCTGAGCACTTTGTTTTTTTTCAAATATTTTAATTTCTTCGGTGATGCGTTGAACCAGCTATTCAGTAATTGGAATATCTTCTATAGAATTCCCACCTATCATTTCCTATTGCCCATTGGGATTTCATTTTATACCTTTCAGGTTGTGAGCTATATCATTGACGTATATCGCGATACAACCAAACCGACGTATCATCTCGGACATTATGCCCTATTCGTATCATTCTTCCCCAAGTTGATAGCTGGCCCCATTGACAGGGCTCAAAACCTACTGCCCCAGTTCTCCAAAAAAATTGAAGTTGATTATTCCAGAATACGTGATGGACTGTTTCTCATGCTTTGGGGCTTCTTTAAGAAAATAGTCATCGCCGAAAGGTTAGCAGAATATGTCAATCTGGTTTATGATAATCCGACTGAATATCAGGGACCGCACTTTATAATTGCCACGTTGTTCTATGCAGTTCAGATTTATTGCGATTTCTCCGGTTATACAGATATTGCCCGAGGTACTGCAAAGATTCTTGGCTATGACATTCTGCAAAACTTCCGCAGACCATATCTGGCGATAACCATCCGTGATTTCTGGCAAAGGTGGCATATTACCCTTTCAACCTGGTTCAGGGATTACGTATTCTTCCCTTCCTCCTTTTCCTTATCTTATAAGATCACAAAAAACAAGATCCTTTTCATAAAAAAGGACGTATTCATTTATATTGCGGCCACTATTATCACCTGGTTCCTCACAGGTTTATGGCATGGAGCAAACTGGACCTTTCTTATCTGGGGCGGTTTGTTCGGGTTTTACCTGATTGTCGCAAACCAGACCAAATCATTCCGCAAGAAATTCAATAAATCAATAGGATTGACTAAGAGACCTGTCTTATTGGTATTTATCAGCATCCTGACAACCAATATATTGGTGTCATTTAACTGGATTTTTTTCAGGGCAAATTCATTGCAAGACGCGCTATTAATTATCGGAAAGATGACAGAATTAAGCCATACTGCTCCGATTAACCTTTTTGAGTTTCCGGTTGACTTCTATCTAAGTTTTGGTTTGATTATCCTATTGATCATTATTGAGATTATTGAAGAAAACTTCGAATTGTATAGCCGTATCCGGATCATGCCCAGGTATGTTAAATGGCTAACGGTTATGGTAATGATCTTGGCGCTATTTGTATTGGGCGTTTGGGAAGCATCAGATTTTCTTTATTTTCAATTTTAAACTGATGTGAAATGAAGGAAAAAGTTTTGAGGATAGCAATTTATATACTTGGATTCAGCAATGAATATACAAAAACCAGATGCCATATCAATAAGGAGAAAGGTGTTTCGGCTCTGTTTAACAATGTGATCAATATTACATTTCGAAGGAATTCGGAAAACTTATATGAAGTCATGTTGAAACAAAGTTATTTTACATATAAGAATTATTCTACAATTGCATTCGTTAAATTTGAACTTTTTGAATACATTTCCACACTGACATCAAGGTACAAAACAGGTGAAAATCCTTGGCTTTTTTACAAAAAGGAATATGGAGATGAGCATGGTTGCTTTTATTACAACTACAGCGAAGATGAGATTCAAAAATATGCCGATAACATAGCAAGAATGAGTGACAATCTGCTTAGTGAGTACAACCTGAAACTCGTATTTATGCCCATTCCTAATAAATATACCCTATATCACAAACTCATTAATGATGATCGGTACAATGATTTTTTGCCAAAACTGTATGATGAATTGGAAAAGAGAAATGTTTGTTATGTCAACCTTTATGATGAGTTTTCAAAAAGAGCAGACACATTATACTATGGAACAGACACACATTGGAACTCAAAGGGAATTGATCTGACTTTGTCAAAAATAAATATGAATCATTCACTATCTTTAAATGTAATTCAAGAAGAGAATTTTTGTATACAAAATTCAAACTGAAACTTAAAACACCTGAAATGAAAGCAGTATTGTTGGCTGGTGGCTTCGGCACCAGAATTAGCGAAGAAAGCGGAATACGTCCGAAACCCATGGTTGAAATTGGCGGAAAGCCTATTCTCTGGCACATTATGAAAATATATGCTCATTTTGGCATTAAGGATTTTGTAATCTGTGTTGGTTATAAAGGGAATATCATCAAAGAGTTTTTTGCCAATTATTTTATGTATCAATCGGATGTCACATTCGATTTGAAATACAATACCATGTCCATTCTCAATAATAAATCCGAAGAATGGAAAGTTACGCTTGTTGACACTGGATTAAATTCAATGACGGGAGGGCGCTTAAAAAGAATCAGAAATTATATTGGCAATGAAACCTTTTGTATGACCTATGGTGATGGTGTTAGTGATGTAAACATAAATAATTTGATAAGCTTTCATAAGAGCCAAAATACCATTGCTACTTTAATCGCAGTTCAGGAGCCAGGAAGATTTGGAACCTTTGCACTCGAAAATGATCAAAATAAAATAATTCATTTCCGGGAAAAACAGAATGACGCGCATACAGCTTGGATAAATGGTGGTTTTTTTGTTTTGGAGCCCAACGTGTTTGATTATATTGAAGGAGATTCTACTGTATTTGAAAAAGATCCTCTTGAAAAACTAGCGCATGAAGGTATGCTTTCTGCCTTTAAACATTCAGGATTTTGGCATCCTATGGATACTCTTCGTGATAAGAACGTACTTGAAGATCTGTGGAGCTCGGGAAACGCACCATGGAAAATCTGGTAACCCATGCAGTTCGTTGAACATAAACATATAAAATTAATATAACACTTATGAAAATCTTAATCACAGGAAATTTGGGTTATGTCGGATCAGAACTGACAAAATTGCTCAGAAAGACATACCCTAAGGCCAATCTTATAGGATATGATATCGGCTATTTTGCAAAAAATATAACCAATAAAGATGCAGCTCCGGAGATGTATCTTGATTGCCAACATTATGGCGATGTACGTCATTTTCCCGAAAAAATTCTTGAAGGAGTTGATGCCGTTGTTCAGTTGGCCGCCATCTCCAACGATCCGATTGGGAACAAATTTGAAAAAATCACACTCGATGTTAATTACGAATCGGTTATTGACATTGCCAGAAAGGCAAAAAAAGCCGGTGTGAAAAATATGGTTTTTGCCTCAAGTTGTTCAGTATATGGTTTTGCTGAAGAAACGGCGCGCACTGAAGACTCATCAGTTAATCCGTTAACTGCTTATGCTAAATCAAAGGTACTTGCAGAACGAGACCTCGCCACTCTTGCTGATGATAGATTTATAATTACCTGTCACAGGTTTGCCACTGCCTGTGGTATGAGCGACAGATTAAGACTTGATCTGGTGTTGAATGATTTTGTAGCCGGGGCTATTTCTTCAGGAGAGATTAATATTATGAGTGACGGAACACCCTGGAGACCCCTCATCAATGTCAGGGATATGGGCAGGGCAATTCTCTGGAGTATTGAAAGAAAAGCCTCAAACGGGGGTAATTATTTAGTGGTAAACACAGGTAGCAATGTTTGGAATTATCAGGTAAAAGAATTGGCTTTTGCTATTAATCAGATTCTGCCTCAAACAATAGTTTCGATTAACAAAGATGCTCAGCCCGACAAACGATCCTATAAAGTAAGCTTTGACCTGTTTGAAAAGCTTGCCCCCAAGAACATTCCGGAATACAATCTTGAGCAATCAATAAAGGATCTGGTTGATGGATTGCAGAAAATCGGATTCAATGACAAAAACTACCGGCAATCCGGTTTAATCAGGCTATTTGTTGTAAATGAACTGATTTCGCAGAACATCATTAACAACAATCTTGAACTGGTAAAATGACCTTCCGGGAAACCGCTTTAAAAGGCGCATATATAATAGAGATGAAGCCCCATACCGATGATCGGGGATTGTTCATGAGAACATACTGCAAAAACGAATTCAAGCAGATAGGACATGATCAGGAATTTGTTCAGTTCAATCATTCCATGACTCATAGCAAAGGTACTATTCGTGGAATGCATTACCAGGTCCCTCCTTTTTCTGAAATCAAACTGATCCGGTGTATTCGTGGCGGCATATATGACGTGATCATCGATTTGCGGAAAAACTCTCCGACTTTTTTAAAGTTTGTCGCTGTTGAACTTACTGAAACCAATATGTGTTCTATATATATTCCGCAAGGTTTTGCTCATGGTTTTCAGACGCTTGAAGACAACACCCAGCTGATCTATCATCATACTGCTTTTTATGCACCAGGCTATGAAGCCGGCATCCGGTATAATGATCCAGCTGTTGCCATATCATGGCCATTACCGGTTTCTGTAATCACTGAAAAAGATTTGAATCATCCGATATTAAATAACAGTTTTAAAGGAATACCCATATGAAATGCAGACATTGTAAAACAGAACTTAGTCACGTATTTGTAGACCTCATCAATTGCCCGCCTTCAAATGACATGCTAAAACCGGAACAACTCAATGAACCGGAAGTTTATTATCCTTTAAAAATCTTTACCTGCCATAATTGTTTGCTCGTACAGGTAGATGAAATGAGAAAAGCAGACTCCATATTTAACAGCGAATACACCTATTTTTCATCGTATTCAACGAGCTGGCTTGCTCATGCCAAAAAATATGTTGATATGATGGTTGACCGTTTCGGTTTTAATGAAAAATCTCAGGTAATAGAAATTGCCAGTAACGACGGATACCTTCTTCAATATTTCAAAGAATATAATATACCCGTTCTTGGTGTCGATCCCACTGCCAACACAGCTGCTGTAGCTATCTCAAAAGGTATACCCACCCTTGTTGATTTTTTTGGAGCTCAGTTTGCGCAAAAGAATCTGGCAGATAAAAGCATCAAAGCAGATCTTATTTTGGGCAATAATGTTTTGGCTCATGTTCCTGACATTAATGATTTTGTAAAGGGTGTAAAAATTGCACTAAAAGAGAAAGGAGTAGTTACATTCGAATTCCCACACCTAATGCGATTGGTTGAGGAGTGTCAGTTTGATACCATTTATCATGAACATTTCTCCTATCTTTCATTCACCGTGGTTAAAAGAATTTTTGAAAACCAGGGTCTCGAGATGTTTGATGTTCAGGAATTACCAACACACGGGGGATCACTTCGCATTTTTGCCAAACACATACAAGATAAGTCTAAAGAAATTTCTCCGAATGTGACAGATCTTTTAAAAAGAGAAGAAGCTTGCGGGATGAAAACCATGGATTATTATAATGATTTCCAGCAACGTGTTGATGAGATAAAATATGCGGTTTGGGAATTCCTGATCAAAGCACGCAAAGATGGCAAAAAGGTTATCGGATATGGTGCTGCAGCAAAAGGAAACACCCTTCTGAATTATTGCGGTGTGAAAGGAACTGACCTTGTTCAGTTTGCGGTTGATGCTTCTCCGCACAAACAAAACCGGTTGTTGCCAGCCAGTCACATTCCGGTTCGGGACCTGAACAGCATTTCCGAATATAAACCAGATTATGTGATCATATTGCCCTGGAATCTGAAGAAAGAAATTGCCGAGCAACTCAAATATATCAGGGATTGGGGTGGCAAATTCGTAGCCTTCATTCCTGAACTCCATGTTTTTTAAACATCCGTTCAATGGTTGATTCAATTGCATCAGGAAGTGAAATGATAAGCTTCATGAAGGAAATGTTCCCCTTCTGCAGAAGCATAACAGGTAATGGTACCCGAGAAACCTTAAAGTCTATCGGAAAACATATTCCTATAAAAATTCATGAAGTTCCAACCGGCACAAAAGTGTACGACTGGGAAATACCCAATGAATGGAACATTCGTGATGCATATGTAAAAAATTCATCCGGGAAAAAGATCATTGACTTCAAACAGCTGAATCTTCACATCCTTAATTATAGTGAACCTGTAAAAGCAAAGATGAAGATGGCAGATTTAAAGCAACATCTGTTCTCTATACCAGAGAAGCCAACATGGATTCCCTATCGTACATCATATTACAAAAAAAACTGGGGATTTTGCATTAGTCATGAACAACTCTCATCACTTGAAGAAGACACTTATGAAGTAGTAATTGATTCTGATCTTTCACCTGGACATCTGACCTATGGTGAGATGTTGATTAAAGGAGAAACTGAAGATGAAGTGTTAATCTCCACGCATATTTGTCATCCTTCTCTTTGTAACGACAACCTTTCAGGCATTGCAGTCTGCACTTATCTGGCCAAGTACTTATTACAGAAAAGACCTTATTATTCGTACCGCTTTTTATTTATTCCAGGTACAATAGGAGCCATTACATGGTTGTCTCTGAATGACACTGCCATCAATAGAATCAAATATGGTATGGTGACCGCCCTGCTTGGTATTGACAGCAAATATACTTATAAACGCTCAAGGATAGGAAGCACCAGAATTGATAAGATTGTTGAACAGGTCTTGAAAGTAAGAAAAGTGGACTTTGAAGTGATTGATTTTTCGCCCTATGGATATGATGAACGGCAGTTTTGTTCACCCGGCATTAACCTGCCTGTTGGAAATCTTACACGTATTCCCTTTGGGGAATACCCGGAGTACCATACTTCTGCTGACGATTTTAAACTGGTGTCTGCTAAAGCCCTGAATGATTCTTTGGAGGTATTTGTTGACATTGTTCAGTATATTGAAGCTGACAGGAAATACGAAAATTTATTTCCGAAAGGAGAGCCTCAGTTGGGAAGGCGCGGTTTATATGACAATATTGGAGGTCGTAATGACAGCAAAACGCTTCAACTGGCATTTCTTTGGATCCTCAGTTATTCTGACGGGAATTACAGTCTTGCCGACATTGCGATGCTTTCATGTATTGATGTAAAGTTGTTATGTGAAGCAGCAGAAATGCTTATAGGCAAAGAACTGATAAAAAAATTATAGTATGCTCCTTATTCTTAAAGTATATTAATATAACATCATATGAATAAAACTTTGGATATTGTTGTTCCTTGCTATAATGAAGCCAGAAACATTTTTCCCTTAATAGAAGAAATTGACAAACAGCTTAAAGAGTACTTTAAGGATTATAAGCTTATTTTAGTAGATGACGGCAGCAAGGATAATACCAATGAAGTTGTGAAAGCTGCAATGGGGAATTTCCCAAATGTTTGCATTACTTACCTTAAACTAACCAGAAACTTTGGAAAGGAAATCGCTGTAAAATGTGGAATTGATCAATCCACTGCTGAATACTGTGCAATAATGGACGGTGATTTGCAGCACCCACCAGCCTATCTAATAGAAGCTTCAAAAAAAATGGAAGAAACCAAGGCAAGTATAGTTTATATTTCTCCATTGAAAAGAGTAACTTATCCTCATCAAAAGGTTGGTGCTTATGGATATAAAAAAATGATTAATGCTTTTAGTAAGGACAAAGTATATCTTACAGATTTCTCATTTCTCGATAAAAAAGCCGTTTCTCTAATCAAACAATTTACGGAATCTGATTTTTATACAAGGGGCATTTTAAGTGTTATTGGCTTAAAATCTGCAGAAATATTTTATCAGCAAAAAGAAAGAGTGCATGGCAAGACGAATTTTTCCTTTCGCAAGTCAGTCAACCTTGCCATTGATGGTGTTATGTCCGTTTCTATAAAACCTTTACGTATTGCTATTTACTTCGGACTAGCCGTTTCTGCTTTTAGCATGCTTTTTGGTCTTTATCTGGTAATTGAGAAATTATTCCGGGGCCAGCCTATACCTGGATTTGCCACAATGGGTTTTGGAATGTTTTTCTTAGGGGGCATTCAAATTCTTTTCCTGGGAATTATTGGCGAATATGTTGGGAAAACATTTATCCAATCGAAAAATAGGCCCATTTATACCATTGATACATTATTAACAACTGAAAAAAACGGACTGGATGAAAAGGATAATCATTAATGCTGACGATTATGGCCTATGTGATTCAGTTTCCAAAGGGATAATTGATTGTTATAATAAAGGACTTGTTAGTGATTTTTCATTCATCATTAACCCGGATAGTTTCCATCATTCTCTAAAACTTATAAAAGAGAACAATATTAAGAGCTGTGGAATTCATTTCAACATTACAATGGGTAACACAGCATTCAGTCCCAAAGCATTTATATCTGATAATAATGGCCATTACTACCCTGTGAAAAGGCATTTGATGAATTATGCGGCTGGGAATCTAAAACCGGAAATCGTATATGAAGAACTCAAAATGCAATATGATCTGCTCGTGCACGAAGGAATTCATATAACCCATTTTGACACACATCAGAACATCCATATTCTTCCACCTGTTTATAAGGCAATTAAACAGTTAAGCAACGAACACGGAAATATTCCTATCAGAATTCCTCAAGAAAAACTGGACATTTCTTATAGATATAAAATTTCCAATCTTAAAAGAATCCTAATTTTTAATTTTTTTAGTCTGCTGATCAAGTCTCAAAGCAAAAACGGAACTCCGGTTAAAGCAATAGGAGGCGACTTTTTTAACAATCCCAATCCGGTAAAAGTCCTTGACAATATTTGCAAACAGATCCCCAGTAATTCATATAACCTGTTTGAATTAGCCGTGCATCCCGGTTATTACTCAGATGATATATTAAAGTATGATCCATATGCCCGCGAGCGGGAAATTGAACTAAGCCATTTGCTGGTCCCTGATAATTATTTCAAAAAGAACAATATTCAACTATGTAACTTTGAAGAGATTTTTGGCTAATTTTCCTTAATTCTGTTCTTCGATAATAAAGTTATATAGTTCTTCCTTGGGATATTCAACATTTTTAATCTCTCGATTTAGGGGAATTTTTACATTATTTTTGAGTATCAAAGTATCCGAAAGACGGGTGAGGTTGTCCCCTTCCAACTCTAATAGTATCAGGTTGTTCGTATCGACGATAATTTTGTTTTGGTTATCGAATAAAAACGGCAGTTTCGGTTTATAAATCAAATTGCCATTCTCCTTTTCGATAACACTGGTAAAAGTTGAATCAAGTATATCCAATTTTGGAAGAGTTTTCCAGTTTTCAGGAAAAACATAGATCAGGTCATAAATAAGAGGATAAGCCCATGAATAAGCCATAGTATACTTTGTTTGCGGCACATCGGTTTTTTGAACTAAAACCAGGGTATTTTCAGTAATGTCGGGACACTCTTTAAGTACATCTGACCAGAATTCTTTTTGAATATTCCAACTGCGGACATAATCATTTTGAATTAACATACCATAGCCTGTACATAACGCCAGTAATAACACAAACAATCCAATGACCATCCTTTTCAGTAATTTACCCAACTTCAGGGTCAACAAAAGTCTGAAGAATGCAGAAACGGTCAAAGAAATGCCAAATGCCCCACCAAAATGGACACTGGTTATCCTTCCATATAATGTAGTAGGAGGATAGTGTGGAAAGGCAAATGAATAGCCAACAACAGTCATTACCACACCCAAGATGAACAGCTTCAGATAAATAAATTGTTCATCATTAATTGCAAAACCTGATTTTGATCTGTATGCCTCAGCCGACGACTTATCTGAAGATTTGAACAATTGAGGATAGACCAGATTCAGTAATCCAATAAGTAACAGAGCAGCAAGTATGATATAAAAAGTATCTTTAATACTGATAACAGTCTGATAACATGCATTCAGAAAGGACAAACCAGCTGTCAGGGGCCCTGTAATAAACGAAATTAAAGTCCTCTTTATCAAAACTACGGTCTCTAGGTTTGATATTGTATTTTCACCCACAAGTTTTCTGATTACAAAAAGCAGGACAAAGAACGAACCAATAATAGCAACATGCTTTATCCATTTCATAAACAAGTCCTTATCCCATTTTAAATTTGTAAAAAAGGTTGCAAAAACAAACGGAAGAAAGGCATTTTCATAGTTCATCATACTGGTAAATGCAAGCAAATAACCAATAGCCTTTTTATTATTAACATACAACAACATGCCAAGTAGTGTAAAAAAAAGAGATATCTGCAAATGATAGATATGCACTAAAAAGGCTTTGGTTGTGTCACCCGGATAGATAGCGAAAACCAACCCGCACAGAAGAGCAACCTCAAACGAAAAAGATTTGTGTACAATTTTAAAAATGATAAAGGCATTCAGGGAAACCAATAACAATCCGAAAGCATAGAGAGCGGATACACCTCCAATTTGGAAATTCACATGAGCAACAATAAACGGCAAGAATGTAGCTACATAACGACCCTGGTTACGCTGAAGGTTTATAATATTGGATTTGATAAAGCCCCAGAGATCGCTGAAACTGCTATCTGCAGGAATTCCGACAATCCAATAATCATCTTCATAAAGTCCAAACTGATTAAATTTGAAATAGTAGGCTATCCATATTAAAACCAGATAGAAAAAATATACAATCAGCTTGTTTTGCCTTACAATACCACCCAATTTCTGCAGGTCTTTCATATTATGGATCTGTTTGTGATATCTCAAAAATACAAAAACATTCGAATAAGCATTATAAGTTGGTAAAATATAATTGGTCGCAACTAATAATAATCTAATCCAAAAATATCTGCATTTAATAAAAAAAAGCAGTGCGCTAGCATATTTTTATTTATTTTAGCCATTGAAAAAACGAAACTTTAAGTGCAAAATGTCGTTAATGTTCTATAGTATCTATTATTAACCAATAATTATATTTGTATGAAAAACTTTACTCCTTTACTTCTATCAATCATTTTCATTTGTGCTTTTGCTAATGGTGTATCAGCTCAATTTAACTCTACTCCTGACACTACAGCAATGCTCAATGAGTTATACACCTATGATGCAAATGCTACCGGAGCTACATCATATTCGCTTGAAAAAGCACCTACTGGAATGTCAATTAATGCCACAACAGGAGTTATTACATGGACACCAACTGTTCATACCTCAGGAGGTAAGGTAATTATTAAGGCGAATAATAGTGCTGTGCAGCAATTTTTCGTTCATGTTGCAAGTGATTATGTTTGTATTAATGATGCAATCTCCTATTGGAAATTTGATGAAACATCAGGAACAACATATGTAGACACCTATGGCAATCATAATGCTACTGCACCAGGAACTGCTCCTATCAATGTTGCAGGTAAGGTTTCGCAGGCTAAAAGTGTACCTGTAGCCAACGTAAGCGGGATGGATGTTGCCGATCATACTGATTTTCAATGGGCTGCCGGTGAAAGTTTTACCATTTCATTGTGGTATAAATCTGATATTGAAGACAGGGGCGGTGTTGAATCTAATACTACCGTACTGGTGGGAAGAAATGAAGGGAGCGCAGGAAACCATTGGTGGCTTGGAGTTAATGACATAAATGAAGTTTCTTTTCTGGTACGTGATGATAGCTATCCTCCTTATAATATTAAGAATGCTTATTTGTCTGGAAATCGCATGTATCAAAAATTAGATTGGCATCATATTGTAGCTGTAAGAGACGCCAGTGCAGGTAAGCTTAAATTATACTTTGACGGTGTTATGCCTGCTGATGCTGGTGCTTCGGTAGACTATCCGGGTTCAAGCGCACTTTTTGATGCAACTACAAGTGCCCCTCTTTCAATTGGTTATCTTAAACCTGTTGGTTTGGAGACTGCTAGCTACCCGATGACTGGCAGTATGGATGAACTGATCATATTTAACAGGGCACTGACTGCTACTGAAATTGCTAATTTATATGCAAAAGGCAACACAGGTAAACCAGCCTGCAGTGAAGGGTTCTATGCTCCATTAATTGTAACTGAGCCTGTGGTTGAAACCAATGAGGATGCAGCTTATTCATATAAAATGATTGTGCGTGACATTGATAACGATCCAATATCCTTTAATGTAGTATCAAAACCAACATGGATTCAAACAGTTACTGGCTCCAACAGCATTACTTTATCTGCAACTCCTACTAATGACAATGTAGGCTCTGAAAACATTAAAATTGAAGCTACTGCTGGTGGAATAACTGTTTCACAGGCATTTGCTTTAGAGGTTATTAATGTAAATGATGCACCTGTTATTACGCTTCAGAATGACACTGTGAAGGCAACCGCCGGATCAACAACAGCCATTCCATTCAATTATTTAACTGTTACTGACGTTGATAATAATGCTGAAGATCTTTCATTGATTATTAAAGACGGTACAGGATACACCCATTCGGGTAGCAATATAACATTGGATGCCAATGTTACAGGTTCAGTGAATGTTAATGTTGCTGTTACAGATGGAACTGCAGAAAGCAACATTTTTGCGATGGCCGTAAAAATTAAAGTGCTAAATGACATCAATGATTTGCAGAAAATTGATTCCAAGTATTATCCCAATCCTGCGAACGATGTTGTACGTTTTGTTATGACAAATAAAGAGCCATTAAAGCTTGAGATATTTGACTTAACAGGTAAACTGGTTAAAAC
>CAYVBH010000069.1:0-14957 GCA_964449015.1 uncultured Bacteroidales bacterium | reverse complement strand
TTGTTCTTTGTACCAACAAGCTTTACTTCTGTTGCTTTTCCATTGTAGTTATTACCGCTCCAATCGTTCAGGTCTTTGTTAAATGGATAATAAGCTATCAATCCATTCTGTGGAATGTGCAACTGAGTATCTCTGCAACTTGCAAATAAACTCAGCATGAATGCTAACAGTATTATTTTATTGATTTTCATAATATATTGGTTTTTGAATTTGATGTTCACGCATAATCAGGAGTTAGTTTATTTTGCCAGAAATAAAAACCTGGCCACTACAGCATCTGAGACTCCCTGGAAGGTTTTGATATAGGCATCAGAAGATACCGGAAAATCGGTTGATTTTGTTGTTCCGCTTATAAAAACTGTTGAATCTTTAACCATGGTTGAATTCCATATTTCCTCATCAACAGAACCTCCGATATAATTTGAATATAGAATTTCTTTATTATCGATATCCAAAACCGAAATAGTGATATCTGTGCCTGAAACTTTCTTATTTTCAAGGATATTGGAAACAGGAAAGTCGGAAGATTTTGTTATACCTGTAATTATAACTTTCTCATTTCCTAAATAATGTATGCTGTTTTGTTTATCATTACTTTTTCCCCCGAAATAAGACAAATATAAAAGCGAATCACCTTTCTCATTGATTTTTCCAATAATCAAATCACGCTCTCCAAGCAGGTTTTTAAAAAATGCTTTTTCTGAACAGGCTATACCTGATGATGCACTCTCACTAACAAAGTATACTTCGCCATTATTATTTATATCAATACTTACCATGCTGTCAAATGCTTTAGTACAATAAATTATATCTCCTTTTGCATTGAATTTTGCAATAAAACCATTCCCAAATTCATCTAATTTAGGGGTTAGTCCTTTTATTACAGGGAAACCACGTGTACCATAACCACTAACATAAATGTTTCCGGATTTGTCAGTTTTTATGCTTGAAGGGAAATCCATATCCTTACCCCCCAAACAGGTAGAAAACACAAGTGTATTTGTCAATAAATTAAGTTTTAAAAGGAAGACATCGAAACTACCCTGATTGGTATATCTTGCGGCTGGTTTGACAGGAAAATTCGGAGATTCACTAACACCGGTAAGAAGAATCTCGTCCTTATTAAGGATTGAAATGGACATCCCAATATCAATCGTACTGCCACCAATATATGAAGAATATAATAATTGGCCTGCAGAATTGAATTTACAGATAAACCCATCAAAGATCCCACCCCCGTATGTTTTGTAAAGAGCATTACTCGTTACCGGGAAATTGTTTGATGTGTTGCCCGTTATGTAAATATTATCGTTTGCATCAACGGTTACATTCCTGATTTCGGCGTAGGCTGCTCCCAAGTAGGTTAAGAAAAGTAAATTCTTCATGTCGGGACTTAATTTTGCCACAAACCCATCATATTCTCCTCCTCCATATTTTTTCAAAGTGACCGGTTTGACGGATAAATTTCGTGAACTTGTAGTGCCTGCAATTATTACATTCCCGTGCTTATCTAAAGCCACAAAAGAGCTTAGTTCTTCACCGAAACCACCGAAATAACTGGCATAAATATCGACTGACAGGGTTGTTTGGGTATTGCTACTGTTTAGGGTGAACTGGCCAGTGGTAGGGTTTGGCTTATTGCAGATTCCGGATTCTATATTTTTAATTTCTATACCTGCAGATATTTTATTATTTGTATAAACTTTATTAGGCCCTTTATTGGCGAAAAAAACATCGGGGTCGCCATCATTGTCCAAATCCCCAAACAAAACTTTCATGCTTCTATCATTGATTATGTCAATACTATCAGAAAAAATACCGCTGCCATTATTCAACCAGATTGAACTTTTGGTCGATTTGGTAATAAAAGCATCCAAATCGCCGTCACTATCCAAGTCAAACAGACCTGCAAAACCAAGATTTGCTGAACTCGAATACCCGAATTTTTGACCGCTGTCAGAAAAATGCCCTTTACTATCGTTAAGCCACAATTTACTATATGAATTGAAAGTGTTGTTTTTGTTTTTACAATATTCTATTAATGCATCCAGATCATTGTCCCCATCCACATCTCCAAAGATTATGTCTTTTGCATCTGTTGGATCAAGTACCTTATTTTCAGTAAATTTTCCTTTTCCATCATTCACCCAAATTATAGTACCTATATTTTCATAATTACTTGTCGTTGCCGCATCTATATCGCCATCACCATCAAAATCTCCTATTGAAAGGCCTGTATTCCAGCCAAGACCTAGTTTCTGTTTTGTGTTTGTAAAATATCCGGTACCGTCATTCAGCCATACTTCATTACCGAAATTGTAGTACCTTGACCAATCAGTGGTTGGCATTGGATGAATGCAAACAAACGCATCAATATCCCCATCCCCATCTAAATCAGCTAATCCTGCTTTGACGCTATTTGTTGTATCACCACCATCCATACTTTGTTTTTCTATAAATATGCCATGCCCATCATTTAAAAATACCTTGTTGTGGCCACCATATCCATTACAAAGAAAAATATCCAGACTGCCATCGCCATCAAAATCGGCCATTGATACACCGCCATCTTTTGCTTTACCTATATTCTGATTGCTGAGATCAAATTTTCCATTGCCGCGGTTAATCCAAATTTCAAGATACTGTTGTGTTTCCCATGTGCCATTCCCGACAATAACGTCTAAATCGCCATCGCCATCAATATCACCCATTGCAATACTGGTGCTGTTGCTATTACCTAACCTCTGTCCGCTATCGGTAAAGGATAATTGGGCCTGGCAAACGCCAGTAAAAAGGGTAACTCCGATCAGAATTAAAAGTTTTTTCATTGTTTTCAATTTCATTGTTTTCAATATGCGATAGTTTCCTGCTGCACTGGTTGGCCAAAAGATATTCCAACTGAGCCGGATGTGTTGAACCATATTTTATTACCAACTACTGCATCCCACTTACTTTACTTGTTCATTCCTTAATTCGTCAATAATTGAAGAGCTAACCCAATAAACATAGCCTGTTCCGCTTGAAAAATTGAGCTTTGTAAAAAATAAATACTTACCATCAGGCGATACTGTAGGACATAAAATGGCATCAGCTCCCGAGTTTATTTTTTTACCCAGGTTCATTGGGTCCGACCATGATCCATCCTGCTTACGAAACGATATCCAAATATCCAACTGGGTAAAACTCCCTTCACGTGGAGAATTGAAAAGCATATAGCTTTTATCAGGTGAAACGTAAGCGTGCAAAGCGCCACCATTATTAACCGGCAAACCAATGTCCACAGGTTTATTGTAATTTCCATAACTGAATGTAGAAAACATAATTCTTCCTTCGTCCCATTTGCCATTCCTGCTAAAGAATAGAGTTCCGTCATTTGTAACCGAAGGATAAAATTCTGTTTCAGCGGTATTGATTACACCCTCAATACGGATGGATGGTCCCCATTTATTATTTTTCTTTTCATTATAATAGATATCACCGTTGGCATAATAGAATACTTTACTGCCATCAGCGGAAAAAGATGTTTCCTTACCGGTAAAAAAAGCCTCTTTGGGTTCTGTCCACTTGCCATTTTCAAAAGTCATTATATATGATTTTCCGTCAGGATACCTCGAAAATAACAACATCCTGCCATCCGGCGAGAATGTGCAGGCATGCGTGTTTTTACCATCCACCGATAAAGAGCCTTTTGCAAAAAGAACAGGTTCATCACCCGGCTCAGGGTTATCCGGATAAATAATCTTTTGATTTTCCTGTCCTATTGCATAGTTCATAGGCATTAGAGTTATCAGAACAATTAGAATGAAATTCAGATGCTTCATACTTTTATTTTTTTACATCATTTTCAGCTCTTAACTGCTCAATAATTTTTGTGCTCACCCAATAAATATTGCTTTTTCCTTCAGGCTCATCGTATCTGCTGAAGAAAATATATTTACCATCAGGCGAAAGAGAAGCACATGTTTCACCATAACTTGTGTTGATTTTATTACCAAGGTTTATCGGATCACTCCATGTATTGTCTTTCCTTTTGAACACAACAAATATGTCACTATTACCATAGCCCCCGTAACTTTGGGAATTGAACAGGAAGAAACTTTCATCAGCTGCGACACTCGGATGTGTGCCGTTAAACTCAAGGTTTTCTATTGCGGAGTATTTTCCATCAGTTAATTTTACACGATGTATTTTAAAGTTGCTGTTGTTGCCATAATACATGGTTTCATCAGAAGTAAAGGTACACCACATAACCGGATCCTTATTTACAGGAGAATCAAGATATTCGGGCTTGCCCCAGTTACTCCCTTCTTTATTGACGAACCAAAATTTAGAATCATTATTCGTATCCGAAGTAAAAAACAGTCTTCGTCCATTAACACAATAAAAGGCCTCAAATTCCCAGATATTATTGCCTCTCAAATTGGCTTTTTTGGGTTCTGTCCATTTCCCGCTTTCTTTTTTAATTACACTTAATCCGTCTCCCGGAGAATCAGCAGTAAAGAATATTTCATTTCCATCTGGCGAAACTGATAAACCGTATTCATAACGTCCGTTGATTGAAATAATACCTGGTGCAAATATTTTAGGAATATCGCCGGGAGGCGTTTGGCCGAGATAATCAGCATTTATATCTTTAAATTGCTGGGCTTTACATAAGGAAGCGGAAAGACTCAGTATTAAACAGAATAATAGATTTTTCATGATATTTCAATATAAGATTCATTAGTTGAATTTTTAATCGTCAAGTGTTCCCAGAAATGTATTACCGTTAGCAACATAATCTTTATTACACCCGCCAATAATATAAATGTTATGACCTATTGTGGCACAGGCCGCAGAACCGTTTTCAACATTGGGGCCTGACACTGAGGGTTCGGAAATAATATTAATTCGCTATTGTCTTTAGAAATTTTCATACCAATTGCATGAGCTTACAATTTAAAATTCCTTAATGAATTCACTATATACCATTTGTTATTGAGATAAACGACGTGTAGGTATTCAACATATTTGTCATGGCTGATTTTGATACTTGCAATATTGTTTGCAGTGTCCAGCACTTCAATTGCTGTTGTTGTCAGTTCAATAATTGCGCTATCTACAGCTTTTTTCATTTCATGTACCATCCAGTTGTAATCAACATTTTCGACATTAGTTAAGGATATTGCCATTCGCCCTTTAAAATCCGGAAGGAGAATGTTGGCCATAGCTGCCGTATCCTTTGTTTTCCAACTATTAATGTAGTTCGCAATCAATTGTTCTGCCTCTGCTAGGGTACCTTTGGCTTCTGTTGTTTTATATTCCCATAATGCATTTACTATTTTCCACTGATTATTAAATTTTGCAAGATGCAGATAGTCCACAAAGTTATTCGATACAACTTTTACACTTGCCATATCGCCTGTCTCATCAAGGATTTGAATATCTTTTTGACCATTTTTGACGTTCTCAATACAACCTCTACACGATTTTACAGCATTAATAATCCCGTCGTAAGAAACATTCCACACTTCTGAAGTAGAAACGACCCTTCTTTTTACCACTTTAGGGTGTAATGCCTGCTTCATTTGAGTTGTATCGCCTGAATACCAACTTGTAATGTAGTTAAAAGGTTCCTGTTTTACTCCGTAGTAATTCAATGCTTCCGCATCAACCCAATATATATTTGCTTCCCTAAAATATTTAAAGAATAGGTATTTCTTATCGGGCGACAATACTAGTCCCATTTCCGACTTGTTGGTATTGTAATTGGCTGACATCAGCTCTGCTTTTCCAAAGCTATCACCAGAAATCCTGCTAAAATAAATATCCCCTTCCCCAAATCCATCGCTGCGGGTTGATTCAAAGAAGAGCTTATCAATCACAACTGTAGGGCAGGCATCCCAATTTGGCGTATTGATTGAATCGCCCAATCTTATTGGGGCAGAAAATTTGCCATTTTCGTATTTAGCGTAGTAAATATCAATATCCCAATTGCCATTTTTGCGATCGGAGCAAAAAAAAATAGATCCATCTTGGGCAAAAGAAGCAAAATTATCGTTCGATGCTGCGTTAATCGTTGCGCCGGCATTAACCGGGGCACTCCATCCCGTATCAGTTTTTTCAACATACCAGATATCTGCTCCGCCAAAGCCCCCTGTACGTTCCGAATCGAAATAAAGCCTCTTACCATCTGGCGAAAAATTCGGTTCTATTTCAGGTGACCCATTTTTATCAGTAAAAGGTGCAGGTACAGGAGTTGACCATACCCCATCGACTTTTTTCATATAGTTTATATGATAATCCTGACTGCCATTGGGGTTTTGCCAGGTATAGAAAAGTTCCTTTCCATCGGGTGAAAAAACCGGTCCCCATTCATTAATTTTAAATATTTCGGGCGCAAATTTTTGAGGATAATATCCTGGAACTTTTTGACCCAGGTAATCAATTGAATCATCTTGAGCATAAATAAAACTGTTAAATCCTATCAGTATTGCAAAAAGTATCTTTTTCATTTTTAGTTATTATATCTTAGTTATTTTATTGTTTGAGATACAGTTTAAGAGATCATCTCTCACTTTTCTGTTCCATCGCGCAGGTAATGAAACCGCTCGCCCATTGCTTTTATACCCTCCGGATATCGCACCGGAATGTTTCGCACTCGTAAAACTTCGCTGCACTTTGAGTATTCTTGGGGGATGTTAGCACCCATCAAATAAATTGCTTTCGGTTTAAGCTCATCAAGCAGGTAGAGGTAAGGTTCAAAGGCACCTTCTATTTCATTGCTGTGACTATGAACAGTCAGTATTGCAATGTCGATTGGTCCGAAAGGCTTCAGGAAGTCAATCTCATTGCGGTATTTCTCAATATGTCTGGCTTCGTTGCTACTTATGTGCAATCCGCCATAGAAAATCTTCACTCCGTTAGCTTCGATCAGATAACCCATACCTCTGGATAGCGCAGGTATCGTATGCACCTGAATACCGCCCACAGAAAAACTCTCATTGGGAGCAGCCACACGAAATGATGGAATGTCAAGCTTATCCTTGCTACTCCCGAATTGATTCGGATCAAACACCCAATTAATTTCAGGCATTCGTTTCGTCAGCCCGAAAGTTATTTTTTGTATTACTTCCCATCCCGGATAATCGCTAAATAGGACGATTTTTTGCCCTGCCAGTTCATTCGGGTTGAGGTGTCCATTTGCCAGGCCTGCCTCTGATGACTCGTCTATTTCATTCGGCTTGAATACAATCAAGTGTCCTTTTGTCTTTATAGCATATCCGAGAAAGGAGTGGCACCAGAGATAAGCCTCGCCATCTTTGAGCTCCTCAGTGAGTTGCTGCGCTTTACCATAGTTAGCCTCAACGATTGTGTTTTTGTTTGCTCCCGCAGCGATTAGCACGTCAGCCACGCTCCTGTATCCATGTTTGGCGGCATAATAAAGCGCTGTGTGATTATAGTTGTTCACGGCGTTAACATCGGCGCCATGCTCAATGAGGCAATTAGTCAAATCTGCATAACCTTTTAAAGCAGCCAGATGTAATTCAGTATTGCCATTGGGGTCCTTCTTGTTGAGTTTTGCTCCGCTTTCAACGAACATCTTCGCCGTCGCTTCATTTGGATTTGAATTATTGATAGCCACCTGCAAAACAGTGCCACTGATTGAACCAGATCCAATATTACCGTTGTATTTGTCGAAGATGTTAACATCGGCACCATTTTTGATCAGGAGTTTAGCTACATCAAAGCCGCCTCTGTGGGCGGCAAAGTGAAGCGCCGTATTGCCGTTGTATCCTCCCAACCAGTTAACGTCAGCCCCTTTATTAATGAGGCGTTGAAGGAGAGCTAAATTCTGATGATCCCGAAACAAGCATGCGCGCATCAATGGCGAGTAATTATCATTATCCATTGCGTTAACATCGGCACCCTTGTCGATTAGAAAATTCGCGATCTCAACTTTCCCATATTCGCAAGCGATATGGAGAGGTGGTAAGCCCCTGTTGTCTTTTGATTCCAATAAGCCTGGGTTGGTTTCGATAAGTGCCCGAACTTTGTTCAGGTCGCTGGCCATGATAGCATCGTGGATTTCTCCTGCATGCACACTGACAGTCGTAAATAGTATTGTTAAACAAATTATTACATTCTTCATATACATATATTTTGGATATTCTTCATTGCAAGCTGCTTTTCTCAAGCAATTGTTCGACGAATTCCACAATTTTGGTTTCCCATTCTTTGTCTTCATACTCATGTACACAAGCTATCCCGCCTATTACGTTTAAACCTCTTTCTGCCAGATCTTTTTCAAATTGATTGCATGCCCAGCTACCACTGTCAAAAAACCTGCAGGAAGCTAATGTTGTGGTTGGTATATTGGCTTTTTTAATGGCGTCTGACAAACCTGGCAATACATCATAAAGCTGTTGAGGGAATCTGCTGCTATATGCCGGTGCAGCGAATACGATCAATCCAACCTCATTGTTTATCGCCGAATTGATTTTCTCTTTCTCATAATAATCCAATATTTCAGCTTTGATTTCGTGATAGGCAAATTCAAATTGAAGATAATCTGTAAATAAATAGGTGTTTCCCCCAACAGATGTAGCCTCAGTAATGGCATCCACATCTTTTCGAGGCTCCCCATCAGGAGCATATCCGGAAGCCTTGATGATAATAACCTTTGATGGTAATGATTCTCCAACCCATTGAATGGATTCCTTTATTGCATCATTGTTATATGTACAGGTAAATACAAGATCTCCATCGGTTGACCAACCTTCCCATCGGTTATGCTTTTTACCTGCAAGATATTCACCTGTCAGTCTCTTTCTTTTGTTTTTATAGAATTCACTGAACTTACCTGAATTATCTTTAAAAATGCCTTCTTTGAATAGCTCTCCTGTCTGATAGTATTTTCTGCACGTTCCATTTCTCTTTCCGTTTATCCAGTATGATTCTTCGTTTTTAACTCCCGTTCCGTACCAATCATTATACTTACCATGCTTTTCGCCATTTAACCAGTTTGATTCATGAACAAGCCTCCCGTCATAATTCCATTTTTGCCAGGTACCTTGGTTTTTACCTTCTGAACAATTTCTTATTTCACATATTTTACCATTATCATACCAGGTCTTGTATGTTCCATGAAGCTGTCCGTTTTTTAGTTCTTCAATTAGTGCAGTATCGCCACTTTCAAATTTCTCTATGTATTTCCCACTTCCTTTTGTATACGCACCATATCCTTTCACTGAACCATTTTTAAACCAGGAATACTTTGGACCATCAAGGGCTCCATTTATATAATTTGCCTCTGACTTTTTCTCGCCGGTTTCATACCAGCCTTGTTGTTTTCCATGCAGATTATCATTGTCCCAATTTCGTTGCCAGATAATATCCTTACCATTCGCCCATTGAATCTGCACCCCCTGCTTTTTCCCATTTCTGAATGAAGCCTGATAATACTGTTTCCCATCTTCATCCCATAGCTTTTTTATCCCCTGCATTAACCCATTTACATATTCAACAGAATCCATTTTGTTGCCATTTGGATAATAGCTGATCCTGGTTTCTTTTTTTTCCTTTTCATTAATAATACGAATTATCCGGCCGGCTTCATCATATTCCACTGTAGGTTTATTGGAACATCCAAACAATAGAGAGCTTAGAATTGAAATAAATAGTAGTGTTTTCATAATCAATTGCTTGTTATTAAAGGTTTACAGTTACCTGGCGCCTGTCGGCGGTGTTTGTCCATAATAATCGAGTGTACTAAATGAAAATTTTGTTACATAGATAATACACGCGCCATTTAATGTTCTGTTGTATGCACCCGGCGTAGTTGGATAATTTGAAGATGTTGTTACCCCGCATAAATATATACCACCGGATTTATCAATTGCTATTCCGTACGCCTCTTCATCATTACTGCCACCTAAGTAAGTACTGTATACAACTTCGGTACCTTCAGGATTCATAATAAGTAAAAACGGATCGCCCCATGCCCATTGATCAGTACCTGCCCCATTGAAAGTTTTATCATATGCATTATCCGTTACAGGGAACTCTACCGACCGGGTGCATCCGGTAACATAAGCTCTTCCGCTATTATCAACCACAACGCCTCTTCCTCCATCCTTTAATGATCCTCCCAGATAGGTAGCATACCTGATTTCAGAACCATCAGCATTAAGTTTGAAAAGAATGGCGTCGTCACCTCCGTTATATGAAGGATCAAAGGCATTTTTCGAAACTGGGAAATCGCCGGATTTTGTAACACCGGTGACATACACTTCGTTGTTTTCATCTGAGGTGATGCTGAATGCCCAATCATCATCAGTTCCACCTACAATAGTAGAATAAATTAATTCACTACCGTCTCCCTTAAGTTTAGCAACAATTATGTTAAATTTCCCTGGAGTAAATTTCCCAAAAGCAATTCCTTTTATAGGGAAATCGGCTGAATTGGATCGGCCTGTAATAATTATGTTATTCTCATTATCAACGGTCATGGACGGCGCCCAGTCGTTACCTGCCCCTCCAATCAATGTAGAGAAAATAATTTTATTTTGTACCGGATCTATTTTAGACACGAAAATATCCTGTTCACCCGCAAGTTTGCGACTGAATGCTTTTGCTGTAGTTGGAAAATCTGCGGAAGAAGTGGTACCCAGTATGATCAGGTTACCTTCTTTATCTGTCATCACCATTTCACCCCCTACATATTTTGTGGAATAAGCCAGACTGTCGCCGGAGGCGTTAACTTTAACCGTATAGTTTTCGCTTTTGCCCTGCAAGGCATCTGAAGTTACGGGAAAATCAGCAGACTTCGAAGAACCAGTCAGATAAACACATCCTGCTTTATCTACAAAAACTTTACGGGTGTCATCTCTTCCCGAACCTCCTATATATGTAGAATAGATAAGCGCTGAACCATCTAGGTTTAATTTGGAAAGTAGGATGTCAGTATTGCCATTGTACGTTTGATTAAAGGCATGTTTTGTTGTAGGATAATCAGATGAGTTAGCTTGTCCTGCAACATATGCATATCCGGAATCATCCACAGCTATACCATGAGCATAATCCCATTCTGAACCGCCAAGATAAGTTGAGTATTCCAATTTGGGAGATTGTGCATTCAGTGTAATTTGCACCAATATTGTTGCCAGGAACAAGGCAAGAACAATTTTAAAGTTATACTGTAATTTCATTTTATTCATTTTTGTTTGGATTTGTTATTTTGTTACGGGAGTTGTATTAAGCCACCTGTATAGGAGGTGGTCGCGTCTTTTAAACAACGAATAGAATACCCGGCAATTTTATTGTAAGGGCCTCTGTCAACCAGTGCAACCTGACGACCCAAAGCGCGGGCGTATGCATTTGTATTATCAATTTCAGTAGCAGACCAAAAAAATCCGTAATCGCCCATAAGATAGAATGCTCCATTTAAGATTCGATCACCACCTGGTAATGCGGTAAAACCACTTGAATTATCGGCTCCAACATTTTCAGATGTCCAATGGGTCGTTCCGGATTCTTTAAGTTTACCACCAGCAATGCTGTCTCCACCTAAAAATGTTGTAAGCTCAGTCCATTCCGCATCAGTAGGCACATGCCAGCCTGAAGGACAAATATTCCGACTATCAGATATAGTCTTAAAGTTGTATAGATTTCCATACTTAGCTGCGTTTGCGGGATTGTTGTTGTAATGGCAATAAGCCCCGGTAGTAAGGTTTTCCCATGCAGTTGTTTCGGTAACATTGGGTATAGCATCGCCATTGCGGTAATGTGTGGTTTTCAAATTTTCTTTCATCCAGACCTGTGTGCCGATCTTTACTGTCTGATACACATTGCCGTCTATATCGGTTATAGTTAATGTAGTATTCAGAATAACCCTGAAACCTTCCTTTTGTCCCTTAGGATTAATTCCCTCACCTACAATAACATTCCCATCCGGAGTAATACCGCTGGCATTTTGCAGTTTCCAACCTTTAAGATCAAGACCATATTCTTTTTCAAGCACAGTCTGAAAATTGCGCATTCCATGAATGTTATCCCATATAAATGCATCGCCATTATCAGGACCAGAAAAGCTTCCTCCTACAATGATTTTTCCATAAGGCGTCATATCACCCGGATGAGTAGTATTTTTTTCAGGAAGGTGGCCGATGGAAACAAAGCCTTTTTCTTTAGTCCAGTAAAAAGCAGGATAAGATGATTGCGATGAACTGGTAGTACCTGCCACAGCAGAGCCATCGGGAGATAAGCAAAGCACCATACAATATTTCCCTCCGGTAAGTGAAGACATAGACTGCATAGTACCGTCTTCTTTCATAATAAAACCATCCTCATCATCCCACTTTGGCAGGCTATAACTCTGTCCTATCATTACTTTCCCATCAGCAGACATATCTACAACACGGCTGTGGGTGCGAGGGGGCAAAACTCCCAATCGTTCTGTTTTAGAATTCCTGGTCCATATAAATGCAGCTGGCCCACCATCACCTGCGATAATATTGCCATCGCCTGATACACAAAAGGCCATTGACCTGCTTGAGGTATCAAGCCTGCCAATTTCCTGCATACCCTCCGAACTGGTCCACATAAATCCTTTATAAGTATTCCAGCCTTTATCTTTCGGATCGCCATAACCAACAATCACTTTCCCATCGGCTGACACTCTATTAGCCCAGCTTTTCTTAAAACTTTTATCCGGGAGGTTTCCAAGACTAACCATTCCTGTTTCTTCAGTCCAACGAAACGCTTCTTCTCCGGAGGATGTCGTTCCAAAACCAACGATCACTTTACCGTCTGCAGAAATGCCTTGTGCAGAACTGCTGAATGTACCACCGGGTAAATCGCCTATGCTTCGAAATGAGGCCTTCCCCGATTTAACACTTGTCTCTTGTGACAATGAAATGGAAGAAATAACCAAAAACGGCAATAAAATGATAAAACATTTCATAATTCATTAATTTGGAGTAATGCTGTATGCAAAACACCAAAAGTATTCCATGATGATATGAATGTACCATTCCTGATCTGCCAAAACAGATAGCTTAATCTGCCAGGTCAGAAATAAATATTAGTAAAAACAGGATCTAAAATTCAGGCCACCACATTATTAATGCTCTCTGAAGGAGGAAAGCCAAAGAGTTTTTTATAAGCCTGCCTGAATCGGTTCACATCTTCATAACCAATTGCCATAGCAACTTCAAAAACCTTCATATCGGTAGTCTGAAGCAGTTTTTTTGCATAATGCAACCGGTAAATTCTAACCAGCTCAGCGGGAGTCTGATTAGTCAAAGCCTTTATTTTTCTGTAAAAATTGCGGTTGCTGAATGACATTTCTTCGGCAAGCAATTCAACTGAGAAGTCAGAATTGTCAAAATGTTTCTCGATTGTTGCAAGACATTTCTTCATAAATTCCTTGTCAGTGTTGCCGAATTTGTAGGAGTCAAATGACAGCATCGATTTCAGATCGAATTGCCTGCGCGATGCTTCACTGGTGGCAATGATGTTCCTGATCTTCAGTTTGAGTAATTCATTATCAAAAGGTTTGATAATATAATCATCTGCACCCGTTTGATATCCTTCGAGACTGCTTTGAGAACCATCCTTTGCAGTAAGCAGAATAATAGGTATGTGGCTGGTTCTCTCATCCTGCTTAAGCAGTGCGCACATTTCAAAACCATTCATATCAGGCATCATCACATCGCTTACTATAATATCCGGGAGGTATTTAAAAGCTGCCTTTGCCCCTTCGCGCCCATTGACCGTCAAAATCAAATTATAATCTTCCTTTAACAGGTCTCCGATAAAATTTCTCAATTCATCGTTATCCTCTGCAATCAATACTGTATTCCGATCCTCATTCAGTTCGTCATTGAATATTGATGGTTTTATTTCATCAAGTTCTGCTTTGGGAATTCTAAGTTCAAATTCAGCGGAGTCAGCAATAAAACATGAAGCCAGAGGAATGGTAACAGTTACCAGGGTTCCCTGTTGAACAGTACTTTTAATGTTTGCCTTTCCTTTCATGAACTCAGCCAGTTCTTTCACATATGCCAGTCCAATTCCCGTTCCATCTGTCTGATTGTTTGTGGATGCCTGGTAGTATTGCTTAAACGCTTTGTCAATCTCATCCGACGGAATACCAACGCCCTTATCATTAATTGATAGTGTAAAATTATGATTGTTGATTTCCATGTTCATTTCAATGACAGATCCCTCGTAGCAAAACTTAAAAGCATTGGAAAGCAGGTTGCTCAGAATTTTTCCGACCTTATCCTTGTCAAATGATGCAATTACTGACAGGTGGTTTGAACAAATCGCAACTGAATTATTCTTTTTATTGCACAGGCTTTCAAAAGAAGACGCAACGCCAACTAAATATTCAATAATATCTGCTTCTTCAGGTTTCAAAGTGAGTTTTCCGGCATCGAGTTTTTGCAGGTCCATGATCTGGTTGGTCAGATCACGCAATTTCAGTGCGTTGTTATAAATGTATTCCAGCTGTTTCTTATTCTCACCTTCAACGGTACCGGTCTCCAGGAGGCTTTTGGCAGGATTGAGTATGAGAGTTAAAGGCGTCCGGAACTCATGAGATATATTGGAAAAAAAACGCAATTTCATTTCATCGGCCTGGTGCAGTTCATCTGACATTTTTTCAAGCATCCTGTTATCTTTTTTCTTTCGCCTGTAGCCTAAATAAACAACCGAACCAAGAACAACAAGAAGCAGGGCAATTAATATTGTTCCGTTCCTGAATGCTTTCTGTCTCTTAATTTCAGCAGCAGCCAGACGCTCATTTACAAGGTTTTCCTTGTTTATTTTCTCAATTTCAAATTTCAATTCCCAATCAGCAAGACTTGCCTGATTGTCTATCTGAATGATACTGTCTTCCATTGTCCTCGCAAGCATTTGATATTCATAGGCTGCTTTGAAGTTATTCTGCTTCCGGAAATAAGAGCTAAGGG
>CAYVBH010000068.1:0-15159 GCA_964449015.1 uncultured Bacteroidales bacterium | reverse complement strand
TCAGGTTTTCAGTAAGTGAATCCAGGTTCCCGAGCGAATTGGAAAGCGATCCCGAGGGTTGGAGTGACGCTTTCAGGGAAGCGGTGGCTTGGTTCAGGTTCGAAATGGTACCCTGCAGGTTCCGGCGTGTGTTGTTATCCAACAGGTCATTCATTGCCAGCATTAATGTATCTATTGCAGTAACCGCTGATTCTATTTTAGCCTTGATGGGCTCAATATAATCGGTTAACTCTACCTGGATGGCAGAAGGCAGTGTGTCACCGGGTTGATAATACCCCTGACCGTTCCCCGGAAGGATGTCGATATCTTTGGTTCCTGAAATAATGCTTCCGCTGCGCAGAACCAATGAGGTGTTCTTTTTCAGCATCAGCTTTTGCTCCAGCGAAATTTCAACTACGATCTTTTCCAGGTTATCCTTATCAAACTCAATTTTGACTACCTGTCCCACCTTATAACCATTCAGGTATACTGTGGCATTTTCAACCAACCCTTTCACATTGCCATAAGCGGCGTAGTAGTGATCGGTTGATTTGAAAATGTTAATGCCCTTCAGATAATTGATACCCCATATGGCCAATGCTACGGCAAGTATTGCCACGAAGCCGATTTTAAATTCCCTGGTTATTTTCATTTGGTGTAGAGTTGTAGGTTTTATGTTATGGTCCGCCGGTATATTATCGGGCATCGGTTGATTCTTTGAGTGCCTGATCAAGCGGGATAATCTTATCTTCTTTTACCGCAATGATAAAGGCATCCGGGAAACGCTCCTTGATTGATTTGCTGTACGGAATAATATCCTGAAATGTGGCGCTGCTTCCGATTGCATACTTATATATATTACCAACACGATACTCCTTCACTCCCGTTAATCCTTTAAATTCACGAGCTCCCGGTGAAACGGGCTTTGACGAAGCGGCTATCTGCACCTTAAACTCAACCCGGGCCGTTTTTAATGCAACCGGCTTCACCACGGCTATAATTGGTGCTGTATCTTGAACCGGAAGCGGCTTCTCACTCAATGTGTCGGTTTCCTTTTGTTCTTTTTCCTTATGTGTAGCCAGGAAGGAATTCCTGGACTCGGTGATCTCTTTATAATCCCTGAATGCCCTGAAGATGGCAGAAGCCAGGTAATCCTGTCCTTCATCTGTTATCAGGTATTTCTCATCGTCAGGGTTTGTGATGAACCCGGTTTCAATAAGAACTCCGGGCATGGCAGCTTGTGCCAGAACCAGAAGTCCCTGTTGCTTGACCCCCCGGTCTTTTCGCATGGCTCTCTCTCTGAACTGCTCTTGTACAAGTGCGGCAAAAGTGATGCTTTGCTCAAAATAGAGGTTTTGCATCAGTGAGAAAATAATATACGATTCAGGACTGTTGGGATCGAATCCCTCGTATTTTTCCTGATAATTATCTTCAAGAAGAATCACCGAATTCTCTCTTTTCGCGACTTCAAAGTTCTCCCCTGCCCTGTGGAGTCCGAGAACCAGCGATTCGGTACCGCTGACGTTACTGTTCTCATTTCCGTTAACATGAATGGAAATCAGCAGATCTGCCTTATTGTTATTGGCAACGGCAGCACGTTCCTTTAAACCAGGGTAAATATCGGTTTTACGTGTGTACAATACCTTTACTTCAGAAAAATAATCTTCAATATATTTCCCGGCTTTCAATGCAATGGCCAATGCTATTTCTTTTTCCGATGTATGCTTGCCGAGTGAACCCGGATCTTTGCCACCATGACCTGCATCGATCACAACAGTTTTCAGTTTGTATCCATTTTCACCATTTTGACTGTAAACAGTAACAGGCAGGAACAGAAAAGCATAAAAAACTATAAAAAACCACTGAAAATTGAGACGCAGATATTTTTTGTTCATTTCAACACGTTATTTTATTAGCTTTGCAGCCTGTGACCATTTTGTGGATATGCAAAAATAACATTTCTGATTTGATTTCAACAAGCAGCTTCTTCGGGAATTGAACTTTATATGTTTTCATACACACTTCAAAATATAAATAGGTACAAGTTATCCCGGCTATCAATTTCATTTGCCCTGTTCACATTATTCTCATTCCTTCACATTGAATCAGCAAATGCACAAACAGTTGACTCAGTTGATGTTGTCGACTCCATATTGATTGCAGACACTCAGACACCGGCACCTGATTCGGCACTCACCGACTCCCTTGTGATTGGCAAAAAAGATGCCAAAAAGCCATTTCTTGAATCAGAGGTGAGATATGCAGCTGATGATTCTTTGATCTTCATGGTTGGTGAAAAAAAAGTATTTCTGTTTGATAAAGCTAATGTGGATTACGAGGATATCTCGCTCAAAGCCGACCGCATCGAGTATAACTTCAGTTGGAAAACCGTTACTGCTGCGGGGGCCATAGATTCCTCCGGAAAACTAGCCGGCAAACCCGAATTTACCCAGGGTTCCGACAAGTTTACCTTTGACACCATCAACTACAATTTTGATTCGCGAAAAGGCAAGATCAAGAATATAATCACCCAGCAGGGAGAAGGTTTTGTCCACAGTACATATACCAAGAGATTTTCCGACGGTGAGATCCACATGCGAAAAGGCATGTACACCACCTGTGATGCAGAACATCCACACTTTTACATAGCCCTGACCAGAGCTATATCCATACCCAAAAATAAAACGATCAGCGGACCGGCTTATCTGGTATTTGAGGACATACCGCTACCCATTCTGGGATTGCCGTTTGGCTTTTTTCCAAATACAAGCACCAGGGCCTCCGGGTTGATTCTTCCCGATTTCAGGGATGAACAGCGCAGGGGATTCGGCCTTGTCAACGGCGGGTGGTACATGGCCCTGGGCGAATATGTCGATCTGACCCTTCTCGGATCGATATTTTCAAGAGGTACTTGGATGGCCAGCACAAAATCTTCATATTACAAGCGTTATAAATTCAAGGGAAGTTTTAATGCCGATTTTGCTATGAACCGAATTAATGATGACCCGGACGCTGCGGAAAGCAAAGATTTTAAAATCCAGTGGTTACATTCCCAGGATTCCAAGGCCAATCCAACCCAGACGTTCTCTGCAAGCGTGAATTTTTCAACTGCCAGCTATGAGCAAAAGCAGAGCACCAGTGTCAACAACCTGTTGAGCAATCAGAAAAATTCAAGCATATCCTATTCAAAAAACTGGCCGGGAAGACCTTTCAATTTTTCAGCCAATCTGAACGGTACGCAAAGCACCAAAACACGCCAGGTGAATCTCACACTGCCCAGCATGACCTTCAACATGAACCGGGTGTACCCTTTCAGGGGTAAAAATTCCGACGGAAAATACAACTGGCTTGAAAAAATCCAGGTAAGCTACAGCTCCCAAATGCAAAATAAGATCAATACCACCGACAGCATGTTGTTTACAAATGACACCTGGAAAAAAATGCAAAACGGGTTTTCCCATTCCATACCTATCTCACTAGCCGGTATTAAGCTTTTCAAACTGATAAACGTAACCCCTTCAGTTAGTTACAACGGGGTTCTTTTCCCCTACTACATTCGGAAAACGCCGGGTGCCGACACCTCCCTGTTTCAAACCAACAAGGTACATATCGATACCATACGAAAAATAACCTATGCCCATGCTGTATCTACCTCTCTGGGCATTTCTGCCAGTCCCAAAATATACGGCATGTTTATTTCAAAGCGGTCGGATTCATACATTGAAGCGGTCAGGCATGTAATAACCCCGAGCATTTCTGCAAGTTACACCCCGGATATGTCGAGCCTGATGCCCAATTACTACCGCAAGGTTGCGGATCCGGCCACCATCACGCGCCCTTCCAGCTATTCCGAATATTCAATTTATGACGGTCAGCTTTATAGTCCGCCCTCCCTGAACAAGCAAAGTGCTTCCGTAAGATTTGGCCTGAACAACAACCTGGAAATGAAAGTGAGATCGAAAAATGATACTACCGGCCAGGGAAAGAAGATTGTTCTGCTGGACAACCTGAATTTTTCTTCAAGTTACAATCCGCTTGCCAAAACCTTCAAATGGTCTCAGGTGAATATGACCGGATCCACGAGCTTGTTCAAAAACAAGCTGAACCTGCAATTCAATTCCTCCTTTGATCCATATGCGCTGGACTCATTGAATAAAAGGGTAAACAAGTTTCAGATCAACGAAAAAGGCAGGTTGTTCAGAACCACTAGTGCGTCAGTTAGTGCAGGATTCAGGCTTCAGTCTGGTGCCGCCGACAAAAAGAAAACCTCGGGTGTGGCAAAACCTGAAGAAGCCCTGCCCGAAGGTATTGTACCGGGCTACGACGAGACATTTGACGATGCTACCGGATCCTTAAGAAGCGAATATGTTGATTTTGACATACCCTGGAGCCTGAATGTGGATTACTCCTGGAGTTACTCCAAACCTCTTAACAAAGCCTCCTACACCCATACTGTAAGGCTCAGCGGTGACATCAACATCACCCCGAAATGGAAAATTGGTGCCAATACCGGCTATGACCTGGTTGCCAAAGAATTCAGCCTCACCAACATCAGCATCCACCGCGAACTCCATTGCTGGGAAATGAACATCAGCGTGGTACCCTTTGGCGATTACCGGAGCTATTCCTTCACCATCAATGCCAAATCTTCTATTTTGCGCGATTTGAAATATGACAAGAAGGAAAGCTGGTATGATAACCTGTAGCGAAAAACAAAAATTCCGTTATTTTAATAAGCTACTGCAAAAAGCACGCGTTGTTTCGATGGCTTGCCGGTAAGTATACATTTTCCTTCTTCCGGTTTATTGTTCAGGGGAATACACCGTATGGTTGCTTTGGTTTCTTCTTTGATCCGGGCCTCAGTTTCTGGTGTTCCGTCCCAGTGGGCATAGGCGAATCCGCCTTTCACCTCAACCACTTCTTTGAATTCGCCCCAGGTGTTTACAGGGAACGTATTGTTATCCCTGAATTGTAATGCTTTTTGGTAAATGTTATCCTGAATTTCATCGAGCAGTTTTTTAACATTGAGCGCAATACCTTCAACAGGCATTACAGATTTCGCCAAAGTATCCCTGCGGGCTACTTCAACAGTCCCGTTCTCGAGGTCTCGCGGCCCAATAGCCAACCTTACGGGAACACCTTTGAGCTCATACTCGGCAAACTTCCATCCCGGCTTGTGGGTATCCCTGTTGTCATATTTTACAGTAAGTCCCAGCTCGGTAAGCGAATTTCTTATACGTTCAGCCTCAACTGAAATGGCAGCCAGCTGCTCTTCGTTTTTGTGAATGGGAACAATCACCACGTGTATGGGAGATATCTTGGGCGGAAGCACCAACCCGTTGTCATCGGAATGCGCCATAATGAGCGCACCGATAAGCCGCGTAGTAACCCCCCATGAAGTAGCCCATACGTAATCGAGCTTACCCTCCTTATTAAGAAACTTCACATCAAAGGCGCGGGCGAAGTTCTGTCCCAGGAAGTGGGAGGTTCCTCCCTGTAGTGCCTTCCCGTCCTGCATAAGCGTTTCAATGGTATAGGTATCCAAAGCCCCAGCAAACTTCTCCGTTTCGGTTTTTACTCCCTTAATAACGGGCAGTGCCAGGTACTTTTCGGCAAATGTGGCGTATACATTCAGCATTTTTAGTGTTTCCTCAAGTGCCTCCTCTTGGGTAGCATGAGCAGTATGGCCTTCCTGCCATAAAAATTCGGTAGTTCTCAGGAATAGACGGGTCCGCATTTCCCATCTGACCACATTTGCCCATTGGTTTACGAGGATTGGCAGATCGCGGTATGATTGTATCCAGCCTTTATAGGTGTTCCAGATAATTGTTTCGGAGGTGGGCCGCACAATGAGCTCTTCTTCCAATTTCGCAGCCTCGTCAACCACCAGACCTTTGCCCTTTTCATCGTTTTTCAAACGGTAATGGGTAACCACTGCACATTCTTTGGCAAAACCCTCCACATGTTCTGCTTCACGACTGAAAAATGATTTGGGTATGAAAAGCGGAAAGTAGGCATTCACATGACCGGTTTCCTTGAACATCCTGTCGAGCTCTCCCTGTATCTTTTCCCAAATGGCATATCCGTAGGGTTTAATAACCATGCAACCTCTGACTGCTGAGCTTTCTGCAAGATCGGCCTTTATTACAAGATCGTTATACCATTGCGAGTAATTCTCTTTTCTGCTGGTTAATTCTTTGGCCATAATGTGTTTTTGGTATGGTATTTGTGAATAGTTTTATGAAAATTTAACGGTTGCAAAATAAAGAATAAAAACCATATATTCACACAAAATTATTAAGGAGGTAAGGTCATGAAAACTTTTATAAAATCGATCCTGTTTCTGATTACAGGCCTTTTTGCCTTCTCCTGCTCAATGAGCCAGAAGACTGCTTCAGAATATGACGACATCTACTACATGCCTTCGAAAGACAAGGTAGCACCTGTTGCTGCCGTGAAACAGGAGCCGGTTACGCAGGAATCAGCAACCTATGAACCTGATGATTACGAAAAGTATATCAGCAACCTTGAAAACAAGTCTGCCGGCGAGCCCGCCCAGCAGGAATATGTTGCTGATACGCTGGAATACGCACAGGATCCGAATTACATCGGTTCCGACTATTATGAAAAAGACGGTAATACTTATATTACCAACAATTATTTTGATGCTGACGATTATTATTATACCTCAAGGATAAGAAGGTTTTATGATCCTTTTTATTCTCATGGCTATTATGATCCCTTTTTCTATGATTCCTACTGGTATCAACCCGGATGGTCATTCGGCATGTCATACGGATATCCTTACGGCTCATCCTTGTATTTGGGATACTCCTACGGATACCCTTATTACTCTCCCTGGAATCGCTGGTCATATTATGATTCCTGGTATTATTCACCTTATGGAAGTTACTGGGGCGGATACAATCCATACATGTACGGATATTATAACGGCTATTATGATAGCTATTATTACGGAGGAGGCTATTCCGATTCTCACCACCACCGTCCCGCATACTACGGGCCCCGTCAGACTATCGAAAACAACCGGATTGCCCGGACCAGTGGATCTAGAAGCTTCAACGGACAAAATATGAGTTCTTCGGGTACCTCCAGGGTAGCCGGCGCAACCACTCCAACTGATGTTCGCAGGGCTCCCACCACAGGCACTGCAACTACCGGAGGTCAAAGAGCACAGGGTTCACAGGGTACGGTATCACGCACTCAGCCGGGATCAACCGGTTCAGGAAGTGCCGGAACAACAGTTCGCCGTCCCTATACGGCTCCAGCCACGGGCGCAACCACAGGAAGAACATCAACCTCAACGTATTCTGGAACCGGATCACGTACGCAAAGTTCTGAGAATGTCAGTACTCCGCGTACATCCGGCGTAAGAGTGAACAACGTGTCACCCCAGGACCGTCCGGTATATACCAGGCCGAGCTCAGCTGCTTCACAAAGTACCCCAGCAACACAAAGTCGCAGTTCATACAGCAACTCCGGATCGCGGTCTACAACCTATACCCGGCCCAGCAGCAGCTCTTCTTCAAGCTACAGCAGGCCCAGCAGCAGTTCATCTTCAAGTTACAGCAGGCCGAGTAACTCCTCTTCTTCCTACAGCCGGCCTTCCAGCTCATACTCTTCTGGATCGAGCAGCTCGTCAGGGAGCAGATCGAGCTCCTATTCCAGTGGTTCTTCTAGCAGTTCTGGAAGCAGCGGATCGTCCGGATCCTCGTCTCACAGCTCCGGTTCCTCATCACGCAGTTCCGGATCAAGTTCCGGAGGCAGAAGATAAATTGAATTGTCGACTCAGGTAATTAATTGATTATTCCCTTAATTGTCAAGAACTATGAAAAAGATAATTTCATTGATTGGAATCCTTGTAGGCATTTCCACAGCACAGGCACAATACGTTACAGATGCACTCAGATATTCGCAGAACTTTCCTACACTTTCTGCCCGAAGCATATCCATGGGCGGAGCATTCGCTTCACTCGGAGGAGATTTTGCATCAACTTATTTGAATCCGGCAGGGCTCGGTATGTATAGAAAGTCGGAGTTCATATTTACACCCAGTCTTTCCCTGGCTAATACTAAGGCAGATTACATCGGCCAGGACAATTCGGACTATAAATACCAGTTTGCTATAAGCAACTTTGGTTATGTGGGCACTTACCGGTCAAACCGCGACAAGGGCCTTGTCAGCGCTTCCTACGCGATTGGCTATAACAGGCTCCAGAATTTCAACAACAATACCGTCATCAGGGGCACAAACCAAAACAGTTCTTACTCCGACTATTTTGTAGAAGATGCAAATAACAATTATCTATATCCCGAAGATCTGAACTTTTTCGGGGCCCGGCTACTTTATGATGCTTGGGTCATTGACACATTGGATTATATCGACTATTACGAGAGCCTGGTTCCGGTTCCCATTGACCAGTACAGGAAAATCAGCTCAAAAGGCGGCATCGGGGAATGGACCTTTGCATTCGGCTTGAACTTTAGCGACAGGATATATTTTGGAATGGGATTGGGCATTACCCAGCTTAATTATGAGCAACACATGCTTCATAGTGAAACTAACAACAACACCTATTATTCCTTCCGAAGTTTTGACAAGGATGAAGACTTGGACGTGGAAGGTACCGGTATCAGTCTGAAACTGGGCTTAACAGCAAGAATTACAGAAGGTTTAAGAATCGGAACCACACTGAACCTGCCCACCTTTTATAAGATCAGTGAAGAATACTACAGCACAGTGTATTCGGTTTATGATGATGCAACCTATTACAAGGTGCCAACTGACAATGACAACCAGGAACTTGGCTCCGGTGTTTTTGAATACAAGCTGAACACTCCATTAAAGCTCACAGGTGGTTTGAGCTACCAGATTGGGAAAGCAGCCATTATTACAGGAGATGTTGAATATGTGAATTACGCCAGCATGAAAATGCGAAACGAAGATGATTTTAACGAGCCAACCGACAGGCAGACAGTTGACCGGACAAATTCAGATATTGAGGATGTCTATTGTGCTGTATTGAATCTGAAATTAGGTGGCGAACTCCGGTTTGGTAATTTTGCTGTCCGTGCAGGAGGGGGATATTACCCCAGCCCCTATGTCAGCGGCGAAATGAACGAGGATGCCAGCTACACCATGATTTCCTCCGGAGTAGGTTACCGTACAAATAACTTCTTTTTCGACATGGGCTTTTCGGGAATCTTCCATAAAGAAAAATACAACCTCTACACATCTGCTAACCAAAACAATATTGCCTCATTGAATCAACCTGCTTACCGTTTCCTGACCACCATAGGTTTCAGGTTCTAAAACCAGGCACATATCCGATGAAAAATCAATTTATCTTAAATATCATCCAGGTCCTGTTGCTTGCAACAGGACTTGTTTTTTTCTCGTGTGACAAGGAGTTGGACTGCAATGAATCCACCATTTTCCCAAATGGTAAAGTCAGGTTTTATACTATAACTGACAACAAGATAACCGAGGTGGCCTTTAATGATGTATCGGTCTATGGCCTGCCGCGAGACAGCATGTTGTATGATCATGTTGACAACGTGAGTGAAATAGCTCTACCCCTATCACAAACTCAGGATAATTGCCTGTTTGTTATGAAGACCGGTGCCGGATACGACACATTGAGATTCAACTATACAAGGGATCTCGACTATATTTCTAAAGAATGTGGCTTTTCCATGCAATGCACCATTTACAAACTTGAATTCACCACGCACTTGATCGATTCTGCACAAATTATTAACCCCCATGTTCCAGCAAGCGAAACCGAAAATATCAGGCTTTATTTTTAGCCTTGTTTTTTTGCTGTTCTTTGGACTACCTGGTCACTGCCAGGAAGTTAGAACCTTTGGCCCCCGGATTGGTATTGACCTGGCTAAAATACCGCCTTACTTTATGAATCCGGAAAAACGGGGATTTGAATTGTCTGCTGATGTTGAGTTGCTGACAAACTTGTACCCGGTTGTTGAAATCGGAAAAAGCAAACTCAGCTTTGAAAGTGAAAACTATGATCACTATTGCAACGGATCTTATTTCAGAGCTGGTTTTGATTACAACATCCTGGCATATTACAGCGATATTCCTTATGATATGGGATTCATCGGGCTGCGTTACGGGCATTCCAATCTGACTTACCAGACTGACAATATAACCTTACAAGATCCCTATTGGGGAAATTTCAACGGTTCTATACCGGAGGCAGAAATGAATGCACGCTGGTTGGAAATAACCGGTGGCCTGAGAACAGAAATCTTTCCCAACTTCTTTATGGGATGGACTGCAAGAGGAAAATTCATGCTGAACAAAACTGAACCTGCGCTCCTGTATCCGAATGAAATTGCCGGATATGGCAAGGGCAACAAAAAATCACTTCTGGGAGTAAGCTTTTCAGTTTACTACAAGATTCCGGTATATAAGGAAAAATAATTCTATTCGTCTCCTTCCAGCAGATCAGGTCTGAGTCTCAGGGTTCTCTCCTCGGACTGCTGGTGTCTCCATTCATCGATTTGCTGCTGATGACCTGACAGAAGGATATCCGGAACTTTCCAACCTTTATAGCCGGCCGGTCTGGTGTAAACTGGCGGGGCCAGCAGGTTGTCCTGGAATGAATCGGTAAGTGCAGAAGTTTCATCCGATATGCTACCAGGAAGCAGCCTGACAACACAATCGGTGATAACAGCCGCGGCCAGTTCTCCGCCCGAGAGCACATAATCTCCTATTGATATCTCGCGTGTAATCAAATGATCGCGAACCCGCTGATCAACACCTTTGTAATGACCACAAAGCAACATGATGTTCTCTTTGGTAGCCAGAAAATTGGCTTTTTGCTGGTTAAATACCTCACCATCCGGTGACATGTAGATGATTTCGTCGTAATGACGTTCATCTTTTAATTTTGAAATCAAACGATCTATCGGTTCAATGCACATGACCATTCCGGCACCGCCTCCAAAGGCATAATCATCTACCTGTTTCTGTTTGTTGGTGGAGTAATCACGAATGTTGTGAATCCATATCTCGACAATTCCCTTTTCCTTCGCGCGCTTAATTATTGAATGATTCAGGGGGCTTTCAATCAGTTCGGGCAGTATGGTCAATATGTCTATTCGCATGGTCTTGTGATTTGGCTTGTTGCGATTGTGTCTATAATATGTTTACAGTTTATATCATTCGTTGCCGCTTTCTCTTCTGCATATGGGGGCATAAGGGCAAAGCCGGCATGTCTGAAGGTTCTCAGTCTGCCTGAACGGTTCCGAAAAATCAAACAACCTGGAGAGACTTATATTTAGATAGTTTTCAAACTCATTACCTACCATGGAATAGCTTGTCACCTTTCCCTTTTTTGAACCCATTGCAATGGCATGTGAAAAGTCAGGTGAATGTGAATCACGGATGAAAAAAAGACCTGGTTCAATGTCGGTTCCCGGATTCAGCTTCCCGTAAACACAGGCATATAAAAGAACCTGAAAAACAGCATCGTTCCTGATCTTGTCACCTGAATCGAACAAGGACTCCACAGATTTAAAGGAATTCATGACCTTTCCGGTTTTGTAATCCAGAATTCTTGTTTTGCCCTTACATTGATCAATCCTGTCGATAATACCTCCAAGCCGCAGGGAACAGTTAATCCCGTTTGCATTAACCGGAAATTCAGCATAGTATTTCTGCTCCAGGCTGATCAGGGTAAATGGACAGGCCTGTGATTCGGCTTTGAGAAATTGTCTGATGTAAGAATATATTACCTGTTTCACAATAAAATTAAACCCTTCCGGCTTCCGGTTGCTTTCACCTGATTCAATGCCGAAAACCACCTGATTAAAGGCCTTGTCAAGTGCAGATACAACACTTTCTTCATTCTTAAGCACGTTTCCCAACATATCTTTGGAGATGACCTTTTGTGGAAATCCCGAATAAATGTGCTCCAGGCTGGCGTGCAGGATGCTACCAAAATCCCTGGCATCAATTTCTTCAGTTATCTCTTCCGGTTCAGGCAAACCCATAATCTGGTGAAAGCAGAAACGCAGCGGACAATTCAAAAATTCATTAATACTACTGGGGGACAAAGATTTGCCATTTGTCTGAAGATATGCTTCCAATGCCTTCCGGATATCATTTCTTTTCTCAATCAGAATGGGCTTTACCGGAATCCTGTCGACAAACGATTCAATACTTATCTCCTTAACCGGAAGCCGTGTTTCATAAACAAGCTGATGGAGAAACCTGCTTCGTTCACCTGTGCGCATATCACCGGTGCTGCTGTCGTATATCAGCGCCACATTTTTTGCGCGCTGGATCATTCTGTAAAAGTAATAAGCATAAATAGCATCCTGCTGTTCAGGAGTCGGCATTCCGAATCCCTTACGCAGATTGTAAGGAATAAAAGAGGGGATTTCTGAAGGCCGGGGAAGTATTTTTTCATTTGCCGACAACAGGATGATGTTGCTGAAGTCTATTGTCCTTGTTTCCAAAATTCCCAACACCTGTAGTCCGGCTAAAGGTTCACCGCTGAAAGGGATATGAATACTGCGAAGCATTTTTCTGATCAGTCTGAAAAGCACATCGTTTCCGGGTTTGAAATCTTTCACCGAAAGAATTTCATGAAGACGTGTCAGAAAAGTATACACCTGAAACAACACTTCTGACCGGACCGGGTCTTTGATGCTTTTTTCTTCACCGTCTAAAGGCATTTGTCTAATGATTCCTGCAATCACTTCCAGGAGCAGACTGCAGGGTTCATCCTGAAATCGATCGTTAAAAATCAGGGTGTCATGTTCTCTGTTCTTAAAAATTTCATCGGACTTAAGGAACACCAGATTTTTCTTGAGAACCTGCTGTCTTACTGCTTCAACTGTTTCACCATAGTGCTTTTTAACCAGAGGATTTTCCATAACAGCAAGAACATCTCTGAAATACCAACTGATCTTTCCTTCCTTATTCCTCCTTGAATTCCTGTTCAGCTCATAAATCAGGTCAATCAGGTTGAAAATATCTGTTCCGGCAATAGGATATCCCATGGTAATGTTGACATCCGAAACATAATCGGGTATGGCATAAAGGGTCGGGATCAGCAGGCCTTCATCAGCCAGTACCACAGCCGTATTTTCAATGTCACGCGGATCATTTATTCCAAAGCGGTTGAATATCTCAGAAAGAATGCCTGCCTGCCCGCTATTGGAGGCTACAGGAACAATTAACACATTGGAATAATCATTATGAATGAAGTTTTCATTTCCCGTTTTTTTGGTTTGCGGGAAATTACGGATATTGTTCCTCATGAAGTATCCTGCTTCATGTATATCGCTGTTGGTATACCAGGTATCATAATCCCAAAAAAACTCGGTACATCCCAGGTTTTTAAGATACCTGAAAAGCCGTTCCTCGCAAGCATTTAAAGCATTGAAACCGATGAATACGAATTTTCTTCCGTTGAGCACCTGTGGGATTTCATTTTCTTCAATTAATTCAACGGCTCTCCTGTAAGCCATACCTTCATATGCCATCTGCTTTTGGTGCAGTGTATTTTTGAGACGGTGGTATACTTTGGGGATTGCATCCCATAATGCCAAGAATGCCTCCTGACCTTTTGATTTGCCATCGGGATTAAAAGTATCCCAGAATTTCCGGATTACCGCGACCTGCTCATCGGTGAGGTAATTAAATCTGCCATCCAATGATTTCAGGTCAGCCAGATTCTGAAACAAATCATCAGCATTGACCAGAAATTTGTCAATTTCATCAAAATCAGCAAGCAAGGTATCAATATACGGGTAAAACGAATCAAAACTTTCGGAAGTACCGCTTACTTCAGAAAAAATCCCGAAGGTTTCAAACAACAAGTAAAGTCGGTCTGCAAAAAGATAACCCGATATTTTTTCCATCAACTCGGTAATCGTAAGGTATTGCGGCGCCCAAACAGGCTTGTCGGTAAGTTCACCAAGGTATTTACTCAGGTATAGCCGGGCCCGCTTGTTAGGAAAAACAACCGTTGTAGTGGCAAGATCGTATGAAACAGGATCAATGAGAATTCGGGCAATATCTTTAAGAAAAGGATTTACTGGCATGAATTGAAAAGTTTTCCCTTATTGACCTGCAAATTTAGCTCATTCAGTTACCTATTAAGCAGATAATTTCGTAAATTTAGTAACCTTTATGCATTTCGCTCATCTGTTTTGAATTTAGCAGACACCATTAAATTTATTACTATGAGTATGTATATTTATTTATCAATCACACCGGAATCGCTGATAGGATCCATGTTACCCCCGGATGAATTCGGCGCATATCTGGCCACCGGCACAAAAAAACGGAACAAAGGTCAGGCCATTTTTTTTGAGCTTGACCTGGAAAAAATCAAAGGTCTGATAGATCTGAACTATCTCGAACAACGCTGTGTGCGAAAACCCGACGGATCACCCAAGCATACGGTATATCTCTCGGTTTATAAAGTATTAGAGGCCATGCCTTTAAATGCGTTTAAGAATCTATACCTTACCACAGATCATGGTATTGTACTTGAGCTGACTCGTACAAAATATGATATGTCAAACGAGGATAAAAAGGCACTTCACCTGTACCAGGAATTATGCCCGGTAACACCCCAGGTAGTCAGTGAATACTCACCTGCCCGGTTTCTGAAAAAGATGACTGACGGTTCTATGCCAATCAATTTGCCAAAACTTATGTTTGTTGATCTGAAACTGGGCGAACTGGCAACGAATCCAATATCAGGCTCGGCTGAACACCTGCCCTACATACATCTCGGGCACTTGAGGGATTGTTTAATGACCCTCAAAGACGATGAAAAGAAAATGAAAACAGTTATCCGGTTTTATAATGGTGATTTGCTTTACCGGTCAATCGATTCGGGCTTTTACCTAGGAGACAAGGATGATATGATCTATTATCGTTATCCCTCTATGGCAGAACTGGAAAATCTGAATTACGATTTCTTCAGAACGCTTTGAAGTATCAGACTGACCTTCTGAAAATATCAAACAGCCTGCATATTGATTCCGGATGTTACCGGATCATCCTGAATCAAATGCAGGTGGTTTTGATTTCCACCAGTATTATTCTGTTGTATTTTAAAAAGATTTATATCTTTAATGAGATTTTAACCATTATCAGCGCAAGATAGTATG
>CAYVBH010000067.1:0-15159 GCA_964449015.1 uncultured Bacteroidales bacterium | reverse complement strand
TGAGAATGCCCGGCTGATAAGGATTTTCTGTCCGTTTCCGGTTGTAGTAATGAAGTCTGTTGGAGGTCTCGACAAAGGAGATATCGTTTATGTACAGGCTGTTAAGCTGACCCTGGAACTAAAGGACGTGTTTATCATTAACGGCAGGGCTTATTATCTCTATTACTTCAGGATCCTGATGTGAGGGAAAACTGATCAGGGAAAGGAGAAACTAACGCAAAATGTAATTTGAATAAATAACGAATAAAAAATCAATAAGATTATGGAAACAAAATCAAAGAATATTTCATTAAAGGCAATCCTGATAATAATTGCTGTCGGAATATGGATTGCAGTATTTCAGAATGCCGGAATAATACCGACTGAACAACATGTAAAGGTGACTAACACAGTTGATACTTACTCCACTGTTACCGGTGAGGTTGAAATTGAAAACACCGTTGATGTCAATATCGAGGCTATCAACGGGTATAACACAGTAACAACAAGTAACGGGACTCATTCTGTTTTCCCCTATGGTTATATGCTCCCGGTGAATTAGTGTTGATAATCAACTAAATAACAAACAAAATTAATCACAACAAGCCTGATCAATGCGGTCAGGCTTTTTTTAATACCCAAAGAAAATATGAAAACACAACATGAAATAGCTGAGGTTAGCCTTGTTTACCGTAGCAGAGTTAAAGCTTCAGAAAGACCGAAAGTGAGAAACTCAAGGGACGCGTATGACCTATTTATCCAGTCCTGGGATCTGGATACGATCGAACATGTCGAAGAATTCAAAATGCTACTGATGAACCGTGCAAATGCAGTACTCGGGATCATAAATATCAGCAAAGGAGGAGTAAGTGGCACTGTAACAGATGTCAGAATAGTCCTGCAGGCTGCAATCAAGACAAACGCCAGCGGGATTATTGTCTGTCACAATCATCCTTCTGGCAATCTGAATCCCAGTGAAACAGATACCAAGATCACAATGAAGCTCAAGGACGCCTGTGGCATTATGGACATTCAACTGCTTGATCACCTAATTATTGATCAGGATGATTTTTACAGTTTTGCTGATAACGGACAGCTATAGATTGAGGACGATAAGATTTGCATATCCATCTATCTATTCTGTTAAGGAACTGGATAGATGGATTTTTTATTATGAAGATTAGTGTAAGAATCTCGTATCATTCCATCGACGATATTATAATGACTGTTGCAAAGCCTCCATAACCTCTCCCTTATTAAAAAGTACCCTGCTGCCAATTCTGTGGGATTTAAGAATACCAGATTTCTGGTAATTAAAGAGAGTAGGAAGAGATATTTTTAACAATTGAGCTACCTCCTGTCTTGACAGGAGAATGTTATAATCCTTCCCTTTTGTTTGTTGATCGAGACATTCCATTAATCCTTCCTGAAAAGCCTCCCTGATCATCGCAATAATCTTATTGCGATCATAAGTCGTAACAAAAAACTTTTCCGACATGTCGATATGGTTTAAAGGTTTATCAAAAATAGCTATACAGGGGAAAGAATTTATGATTAAAATTTGCAGCCATGAGGTACTATATTTATCTTCGTAAAGTGAAGGTAACTATCTTATTTTCATAGCTCTCAAATAAACACCCTATCAGGAGAATGCCTGAACAATAGCAGGGATCACCTTAGGGGCTAAACAACAACAACGGCTAATGACCGATGTTGTGAGAGTGTTTTTACCTGAAATCAAGTATGGTGACCTCAGATTTAAAATATTTATACTCAGTATTTATGACAACCAGACGTTCAAAAAAACCATTTATGCCTGTAAAAGATTATGCTAACCAACATAACATATCGGTTCAGGCAGTTTATAAGATGATCAAGACCGGAAGGATTCACTCAAGGAAGATAGGGACCTATACTCTGGTGCAGGACCCATAAAAAATTTGTCGAGGAAAATTAAAGTTTTAAACCTCACTAATAAGAGGTTAATCAAATCTCGACAAAATATGACATATTGAAGAAATACACTTATTTAATACCTGAAAAGGTAGATATCGAACTACAAAAAATTGATAATCATTTAAAAAGCCAACACATATACGGATACTCCCAGGATAATCTCCGGCAGGTAATATCCCTCATTTGCTATCAGGTTCATAAAAATGAAGATGACTGGGCACACCTCAAGATGGAATATGTCAGAAAATACGTCCCACACGGGGAGCTCTATCTGAAATTCCTTAATGACCTTGGAATTATTGAATGTTCAGATTCATACCAAGTGGGAGTAAGTTCAAAAACGTACAGATTTTCTGCTCCATATAATAGCAAGTACCTGAGATACCAGGTTACAAGCCAAAAGCTTAAAAATCGCATCAGTAAGGCTCATCAATCTCTGAAAAAGAGTAACTCAAAGAAATACTCTTCACAAAAATATTTCCTGGACAGGATGAAAATAGATCAAGAGGTGTACGATTACATTGAAACTACATATTCAGAGATATCCAGTTATAATTACGCACTTTCATCAGCAACAAGGATAACAGACGGACAGATCAGTTATAAAGTTGATAATACAGCAGGGAGGTTTCATTCAAACCTTACAAACATGCCCAAGGGATTACGGCAATACGTAACTATCAACGGAGTGCATCTGACCAGTATTGATGTTAAAAACTGCCAGCCATATCTTTCAACCATTATTCTGACAAATCCTGCCAAAGTATCAGAATATGCAGAAAGCGCTGATCTTAAAAAACTCCTTCTCAATTTGCAGGTCAGCATGACCGAAGATGTACGCAGATATATTGATCTGGTAATAAACGGCATTATATACGAATACCTTCTGGAAGAGTTTCAGAAAAGGGGATTACGATACCAAACCAGGGATGAGGTTAAGGTTCAGGTGCTTAAAATTCTTTTTGACATAAATATTCATAATTCAAAAGCCAGGCAAGTTTTTTCAGATCTATTTCCGGAGGTTCACAGGGTATTCAGTCTTGTAAGAGGTAAGCAAAACGGCAGCAAATTTAAAAGCTATCAGAGATTTTCTATCCTCCTTCAGAGAATGGAATCACATATTATTCTGGATGTTATCCTTAAACAGATAAACATGGAACATCCTGACATAATAGCAGTAACTATCCATGATTCGATAATGACATCAATTTATACCGATCATGTCAGAATCGTCCATGGTATAATGGAAGAAAACTTTACAAGGTTTGTTGGTTTTAAACCGATATTGAAGATTGAATAGAATGAAGAAGATAAGAAGGAAGAACAAGGATAGAATAAAGCAAGGTAATATGATGTCAGGATCTCTGTAAATATAATATTATGTGGTAATTACAGAGCGTGCATTTCCGGCAGAATTAGGAAGGAGGAATACAATATAACAAACCAATATGTTATGGAAAACCTTGTAATGTACAGATGTGTAATTTTTTACGCAAATAAATTTATATCTGTATATGCCAATTATAAAAAAGCAATTAATAATTAAATAAGTATGAATAAAAATTTATCAAAACAGTTTCTAAGTCACATCAAGAAATTCATAGGAACAGATGATGAAAGACAATTAATCAATATTACCGAAGTGTACACAGATTACGGAGAACCTAAAAATAAATCTCCAAGACAATGTTTACACCGCGATCCACTTCGCTCGTTATTGGGATCTCTGATAAAGGCAAATAATTATGAAATCGAAAAGGTTATCGTGTATAAGGGTAAAAACGTTTATGTCTGTTTTGACCTGGCATTTGATTATTTAAGGTGTCTTGATAAAGAGAGTTCCATTTATGTAGATAATTTTATTTCTCGAGTTGAAACAATGATTTCTTTCTTCGGAAACTTTAAAAAGTAAGAATTAGGACTAAGGTTAGCTATTTCTTTTCACGAGAGCTTCACGTTTATTAAATTATCGAATAAAGGTTTCTTTGAATTGACCTGCTTTTTCTCCGGTATAACCCATGACCAGGAATGAAAAACCATCTTTGGTCATCTCAAACCTCTGGTAAGTCTTACCTCTTTCGTTGGCATAAACTGACTGCTCAAAATTGAGCTGTCGGAAATCTGCACTACATGAAAGGTTTTGAATATTCCTAAGTACATTCTTATGTTCTTCTTCGAATACCTGTGCAACAATTAATGTTGAATTGGTGTCGATTTCTTGTCCTAATGCATTCAGGTAAATTTACCATCAAGTCCATCTGATTGTGTAAATATCAGATTATCAATGCTAAGGGATTTCCCCGTAGCAGCTTTCTTTGCGGTAGCAATAAGTGAAATAGTTTTAGGTAATCTTCGCCATTCATGAGGTGCTTTACCAAATGGTCTTCCCATTTCAGTCTCATAATTGATTTGGTAATTTTAAGGTCAGGGTTTGTACTGAAATATTTGGCAGTCCTTTTTATTCTTGTTATGCACCAACAATACCATTAATAAATGTCTCCACAAAATTCAGTATCTTTTCTAATATCCGATCACCAGTGGGTTTGCGCTGAAGAAGTGTAGGTTTTTCACCGTCAAGGAGTTCCAGTATTTCATCCCTCCTGGGTTCATGTTCCGAATACAGGTAATTTTCAATTAATGTCTGTGTCCTTTCTTTCGATAGCTTCTCTTCATCAACGATCCTAAGGAATGCATTTTCCTGTTCCAGTGTCCAGAATTTTTCAAACTCCTGAGGAATATCATCTGTATCAAGAATTATTGGCATATTCTCCCTGATGAACTTTTCTATCAGTTCCTTCTTGCTTCTCAACTGCATTTCAGTGTTCAGCAGGTTAAATATCTCTTTCTCGATCTGTTCGGCATCTTTCTTTTGGTTAGCTTTCAGCCTGATCAGCAAGCGAATGATGTACGCAACATTAATTTCATCACGGTGTATAAGTTCAAGTTCAAAGTCAACATCTTCAAGAATGCTTACCTTTTCCTTTGCATGGTCACTTTTTACCTTGTCATGCAGGTCGAGATACTTACTCTTGTAATCTTCGAACTGCTGTTCGGTCATTGACAGATCATTCCACTCAAAATCAGAAAATGACGTCAGTACATTCTTTATCCGCATCAGTTCCCTGAAGGCGACAATAAATTTTAACTCATCGTCTTCGGTGACCAGGTTGTTTACACTATCGACAGTGGGGGTGATTTTCAACAGGTTGACAAATCCATCGTTGAAAGCCTTGACATACTCATTATACGGCTTAATTATGATCTCTTCAATAGCATCTTTGTTGCTGAAGAGGGTAATAGCTTCATCAGTAGCATTTTTCAGATTGCGGAAAACCACAATGTTGCCCTGGGATTTCAGCTCATTCAGTATTCGGTTGGTTCTTGAATATGCCTGTATCAGACCATGATACCTGAGATTTTTATCAACGTATAAAGTATTAAGTGACGGGCTGTCAAAGCCGGTCAGATACATATTCACCACAAGCAGAATGTCGATTTTACGTTCCTTGACCTTTTTGCTGATGTCATTGTAATAGTTGTAAAAACTCTGGCTATCCTTTGTAGAGTAGGCAGATCCGAACATCTGATTGTAATGACCGATAAATTCATCAAGCTTCTCGCGGGTATGTTTATTTGCCCAGGATAATGACTCTTGTTCAGCCGCTATCGAAATTTCTTCAGGAATAAACCCGTTGGCATCTGCATCATCCTCATTGGCAATGTAACTGAATATGGTGGCGATTTTCAAATCGTGTTCTCCGAGCATTTTCTTGTGATACAGCAACTCGTAGTACTTTATGAGAGCTGGAATACTGCTCACACAAAACATCGCTGTAAACTCTCTGTTATACGTTTTCCTTTTATGATTGGCAATGATGTAATCAACAATCTTCTCCAGTCTTTTTGGCGATTCCATTAGTTCCGCAACATCAATGTCCTCGACCTGAATGTCAATTTCATTTGCACTATCCCGGTTTTTGTACCTGCCGACATATTCCACGGAGAACTTGAGTACATTTTCGTCCCTGATAGCGTCAGTAATAACATATTTATGCAGACACTCACCGAATAATTCCTTAGTAGTCTTTTTGCCTAATTCGTTTTTTACAGCATTTTCAGCAAATATTGGAGTACCGGTGAACCCGAACATCTGAATATTCCTGAAAAATGAAATGATACGTTGATGTGTTTCACCAAATTGGCTGCGGTGGCACTCATCAAAGATGAAGACAATCCTTTCATTTTGTAAGGCTTTCATTCGCTCCAGGAAATGCCCTTTACTGATTGCAGTATTTAACTTTTGAATAGTGGTAACAATAAGCTTGGTATCATCTGTAAACTGTCTAACAAGTTTCCTCGTGTTGTCAGTACCGTCGACGCTGCCTTTGCTGAAACTGTTAAACTCATTTGTCGTTTGATAATCAAGATCCTTCCTGTCAACTACAAAAACAACTTTTCTGATCTTCGATAAGCTTGTAAGAATCTGACTGGCTTTAAATGATGTCAGTGTTTTTCCTGAACCTGTAGTGTGCCAGATATACCCGTTTTTCCGGCTATGCATAACACGATCCACAAGTGCCTCTACAGCATAATACTGATATGGACGCAGAACCATCAGTATCTTTGATGTTTCGTTCAGAACAATGTATTTGCATATCATTTTCGACAGATGGCACCTCTCCAGGAAATCTGTTGCAAAGCCGTTTAAGATGTTTGTAAGCCTTTTGTTTTCTTTGTCTGTCCAGTAAAATGTCTGCTTAAAGGACTGAAAACGGTTATTGGCGTAATATTTTGTATTAACACCATTACTAATAACGAATATCTGGATGTACTGGAACAATCCGTAACTGCTGCTGAAGGAATGTCTCTGGTATCTGTTGATCTGGTTAAATGCTTCTTTAAGTTCAAGTCCCCTGCGTTTTAATTCTAACTGCACCAGTGGAAGCCCGTTAATTAAAAGCGTTACGTCATAACGATTCTTGTACTTGCCTTCCATTGAGACCTGATGGGTAACCTGATACTCATTCTGACACCATTGTTCGGTGTTGATAAATTCGAAATACAGATTGTCCCCGTTGTCCCTGAGAATGTGCTGTTTTTCACGAAGTGTTTTGGCTTTCTCGAAAACTGAACCCTTGCTGAGGATGTTTAAAACCTTTTCAAATTCTTTGTCGGAGAACACAATGTTGTTGTGCCTTTCTAACTGTACTTTCAGGTTGGTTATCAATTCCGGTTCATTCCGGATGTATACCAGGGCATAACCCAATTCCTGCAGTCTCGAAACAAGTTGTTCTTCCAGAATAAGTTCGGGTTGTTTTGCCATTCCGTTATATTTCCTTTTGCACTCTTTCCCACACAGGATTAACCACATTGTAAAATTTGATCATTGCTTCACTGTACCACTCAATAAGGTCATCCCAGTATTTTTCATCATTGAAACGACCTTCCAGCTTGTTTTTAATCTCTTCCGGCATTTCATGCTTAACTCTTGAGGCTCTTTTGTTTTCAAGTCTTTCCCAGATAATCTTCCCGGCAAATTTTCTTTCAATCTCTTCTTTATAACGAGCCATTTTGTCTATAAAAACCTTATCATCATCATGAGCGAAATATAGTTCAACCCTGAAGTTCGTTCTTCCCATGCAAAAAGCAAATTTCCCTTGTCCCCTTGAAAAAACCATGTAGAATAATGGTTTGGGACTTATTCTTTCCAAATGGTCAAAATGATTATCTGATAGTTTCTGCTTCAGGAGACCCCAAAATTTTATTAAATGTGCTTCCGTTTCTTCCACGACTTTACTCTTCTCCTTCTCTTCCTTTTCCTTCTCCTTGATTTCAATCATGAACTCCCTGGTCTCAGGTAAAGGAATTATTTGTTCCAACTGCAGAAATATATCTTCTTCCATACTGTACGGGATGGCACGGAAGCATTGAATTTGTATATCATGGTCAAGCAACCATAAAACTGTTGATGTTACCTCTTTGCGAAAATTATTTGAGATCAAAATGATACGTTGATCATTGCGGTTGAGTAGTATGTCTTCCTCATCCCTTTCTAAAAATTCCAAAAGACTATCTTTTGCATTCTCACCATTCCCCCATCTATCAATATAATCCTGATACATTTTAATTATCTGTTCAGTGGTAAGAGTGGAACAATATGAGGTATATTTAAGTGCTTGCCAGACTACATTCCGACCTGTATCATCAAGTTTGTTTTCAATTATTACTAAGCCACCATCTTTATCAATTGCAAGTAAATCAAGACGCTCACTTGTATCGTTGAAACCGCTGAACTCTTTTTGAATGATAAGCAGTTCTTCTCCAAGCATTTCGGGATTTTTTGCAATCCACTCCTGAAGATGCTCCCGTTCTTTAATCTTCAGTTCCTTGAACAGACGCTGTTCAAGTTTGATTACATTATTGGTTGATTTGTTTATTCTATACATGGTATAAAATTTTTTATACAAACATCTTCTGCATCAACCCTTTCTTCCAAACCTCTGCTTTTTTAATCTGTTTCTGGGTATGGTTTATTTTATCATCAATGGCTGACAGTAAATTGGCGATTTTGGTTTGTTCGGGAAGGGATGGAGTTATTATAGTGAATTTTTCAAACTGTTCCCTTGATAGATAAGAAATGGTTGTTCCACTGGAAAGAGAATTTAACTTTCTTGCTGAAAGAACCATTGCATAAAACAAAAACTCAACATTAATTTCATCTTCCTTAGGTACTAAACCAATAAATGTTTGATTGGTTACTAACTCTTTCTTTACTATTGCACAAAATCCGAGATTTGCACTGCATGAGACAATAAGTGTGTTGAAAGGATATACTTTGAGATTCATTTTCTGAATAGTCTCTTTGCTAACACCCTGATTAGTTCTTGATTCAAATAAGTATTTTCCGTTAAAATCTTCAATTCTGCACCAAGGAATATCACCTGTTAAATCTTTCGGCTTATCCCTCATGGGTACAATAAAGTTTGATATTACATTATCCAACCTCTTCTTCTCCCACTTCGGAAACTCCTGACCGTTATCGTCTTTGAACCTGATTTCCTGCGAGAATATTTTTTGCATTGCACCATTTTTGTATTGTTCAAGCAGGGTTTTCTTTTGTTTGAGTTCTGATATTTTCTTGTCTATGGCAATGAAAAAGGAAGAGATTTTGGTTTGTTCTTCCAATTCTGGAATTTTAACAGTTATATTAAAATAATCTGTAGTTGTAATGCCAGTTAATGCTGTTTGTGTTGCTACAGACATTATTTCCTTTCTTGCTTCTGATGTACTAAGGAAATAATATAAATATGCTGAGTCAACAATTGATTTGTCTACATTATAACGTCTTGTATGCCATGCAAAACAAGTTCCTTCTCCTTTCTCTGTAACGTACAGAGTTTTAGCAATACCCTCACGAACAAGTGATGATTCTCCATAAATCAAATCACCCTTTTTAAGTGAGTATTGTCCTATTTCCTCAGAAGTTAGAGGTACTCTATTGAACTCTTGCCCATTTATACTATCTATTGAATACAAATCACCAACACCAATAATATTACTACCTGTGCCATACAATTCACTTTTCTTATATATTCCCGAATTATTATTGACTATCAATTTACCCAATTTGGTTTTTGACCATTCTCCATCAAACTTATGGAATCGTAATTCAGGTTTGTTCTTTAACTTTTCCATCAATTAAAAAGGTGTCGGTATATTTAATTCTTTGCAAAATCCAGCAATCGTTTCATCAGCTACATTCATTTCCAGTTCCAGTGCTTTCAATTCACTGGCAACAATATCGATATCAATAGGTTCTTCCTCTTCAAAGGTGTCAACATACCTTGGAATATTTAGGTTGTAGTCATTCTCCCTGACCTCATCCAGACTGGCGACATAACTGTATTTATCGATTGTGACACGATTTTCATAGGTGTCAACAATCCTGTCCACATCCTCATCACGCAGGTAGTTCTGCGTCTTTACCTTCTCAAAATGTTGGCTTGCATCAATGAACAGGATGTCTTCAGGATGTTCCTTACATTTCTTAAACACCAGAATGCATGTTGGAATACCAGTACCATAAAAAATATTGGCAGGCAATCCAATAACTGCATCCAGATAGTTCTTCTCTTCAATCAGGTATTTCCTGATATGCCCTTCAGCAGCACCCCTGAAAAGCACCCCATGAGGCATAACAACCGCCATTACGCCATTTTCAGCCAAATTGTATATCATATGCTGTATAAATGCGAAATCTGCCTTTGACGATGGAGCAAGTTTTCCGTATTCACTGAACCTGTCATCACTCATAAACAATGGATTGGCACTCCACTTTGCCGAAAATGGCGGGTTAGCAACCACTGCTTCTGCATCAAGCTTTTCATGCTGGGGATGTTCCAGTGTATCTTCCAGTTTAATGTCAAACCTTGTATGATGGACACCATGAAGTATCATGTTCATCCGGCACAGGTTATATGTTGTACGGTTACGTTCCTGCCCATAGAATTTAAGAACATCACACACCTTACCAATTCTTAAAATTAACGAACCAGAACCGCAAGTCGGGTCATAAGCCGATTTAATACGTGTTTTACCCAGTGTTACAATCCTTGCGAGTATTTTGGAAGCCTGCTGAGGAGTATAAAATTCTCCTGCTTTCTTCCCTGCGCCGCTTGCAAACTGGGCAATAAGGTACTCATATGCATCGCCCAGGACATCTATTTCTGTCTGTTCAAGCCGGAAATCAATTTTATCAAGATGTGAAAGGACTTTTGCAATCACTTCATTCCTTTGTTCGGCTGTTTTACCAAGCTTTGTACTGTTCAGATCCATATCCTCGAACAGATGGTCAAAATCATCCTCACTGGAAGTCCCCATCGTACTGTTCTGTATGTTTATAAGGATTTTCTGAATGTCCTCAATAATGAAGCTGCTCTGACTTTTCCCATTGCCGTTACCTCTTTCTGCGATCTGGCTGAAAAGCTCTGATGGTTTCAGGAAGTACCCCAGTTTTTCCAACGATTCTTCCCTGATAGCTTCGAGATATTCCAGCCCTTTTGCCGAATCTTCAGGTATCTCCTGATATTTTAGTTTGTCTTCCTTAAGGATATCATTGGCATACAATTCCATCTTCTCAGACAAATACTTGTAAAAAATAAAGCCGAGTATGTAATCCCGGAATTCATCAGCATCCATCTTACCCCTGAGAGTGTTGGCTATATTCCAAAGCTGTTGTTCGAGTTGTCGTTTGTGTTCTTCGCTCATGTTATTAAATATCAGACTTCTTCAATTACCTCATAAGAGATAATTGTATTTATTATCATCAAATAGTTCAATAAATCACAGTAGTGAGTAAATGATCAACTAAGATATTCAGAAAGTTTCTGCAAAACAACGTTCCTTAAAGGTAGTATTATTTATTTTTCGTATGTGGTTGTTTTTGACCAGAATGGATCTGTAAATTTCACCGGCTCAATCACGGATAGTCCTGTCTTAATTCCTTTTACAAATACTCACTGTACTCAATAATCGACGTCCTTAGCCTCTCAGCAAGATAGGCGTTACCCTTGCTAAGGGTTTCAAGAATCAGTCTGGCATCATTTTGATACCCCAGCCGCTTGTTCTTGCTCCAATGACCGGGAGGTGGCTGAAGGTTGGTGATACGGTCCGCCAACTTAACCGCCCAGACCTCATTGGGCATTTTTCTGATCCTGTTAAGGCTATCCATGGTGCGCTGCTCTTTTGGCAGCGTTGCGTCTTTCGTTAGTGCCTGCACTCCATCTGCTATGATTCTTCCAAAGGTGTAAGACAATTCCTGGTAGGTTGTTTCTGTATCCTCTATGGTATCATGAAGCAGTGCAACCTGAACAGCATATTCCACGTTAAAATCATCTGTATGCACGGCAGCCATGAATATTTCCATAGCAACATTGCTCAAGTGCACAACATATGGCAGGTTTGTGCCGGGAACTTTTTGGTGTTTCTCTGCATGTTTTGAAGTGGCATATTTTATAGCATACTGGTAATGAGATTGTATTGACATGTTTTGATGAGATTTTATCGGTCAAAACAAATTTATGTAAAATCAAAATCAAACACTATATCTGCTTCAGGAGAAAAAAGCCTATTTCTAATACACGTTTTCTTACCTTCCATCTCCCACTCCCATAGCTCTTATCCTGCCAACTCCTCATGTAAAATACTGTTTGTCAATAAAATTTATATACACCTTTTCTAACCTCTGAGTGAGCCTGTACTAATATTCTCATTTATTGCCCTGTTTTAAGCGTTCTCAGCGACTTACATTTTCCCGGAGTGGCAATTTCTGGGTTTTAACAAGCATTGTTTAGAAGGTTACAAACGCGCTCAGGGAGTGAAGCAGGAAATTTTACCGCTTTCGGTTCATGGGGGCTTTCTTATTCAAATCTTACAAATATTTGCTTAACTGATAGATATTTCCGATATTTGATACTGGCGACATCTCCTATCTTGTTAAACCGTACTTTTAGTTAAGTAGGTTTGAATGCAGCGAGACATTTATTCCACAAATAAACCAGGAGATGTCGCTTCTTTTTAAAATATCTCAAAAAAGTTGATAAAGTATTTTATTCTGTCCCCGGCGTGATTTATATTGCCCCAGGATATCGAGTTGGAGGGGGAGAGACAGCGAAGACCGCCCCGGCATTAATCAGCATGCCAAGGCTTATTTTTGCTCATACCCAAGCTTCACATAGTACAGACTATCATTTTACCATGATTTTATCAATCAGTTGCCCTTTTGCCAATATAGTCGTTAATTTGTAACTACCTGCTGCTACAAATTTATTTACACTCCTTTTAAGCTATAAATAATATAAATGTAACAATAGTGCTAAACTTGGTACAAAAGGAATAGTCTTTATCCTTGGATTGGCATAACTTTGTTAGGGTTTAAGTTAATAAAGATCAAGGGGATTGATATTTCAAATTCTATATCTAATTTCCTCTTATTAATTAAATAATGAACCATGAAAAAATTACATGTTCTTATTGCCGCAATGTTTATGTTCTGTTTTTTGGAACCCATTGCTTCTCAAACAGGTGTATTCTTAAGTTATCCCTATAAAGACATAATTCTTCAGCATGGGGAGGTAGAATTTTACAACATTAGTTGGATTTATATAATTCCAACAGAAGGTATGGGTTGTCCTCCAGAAGATCCATATACTGATTATACTTCCTGTCCTGCTTACAAGGTTTTCTGTGTATATAATCCTTCTGGAAATAAGAGGTTGTTTCTGCGATTTGGCTTAAATGAAAGTGAATGTCTCCGAAGTTTGATACCACTCAATGGGACAGTGAGGGTAACTGTGCATATTGTTTTGTTAGGTGATGATATGAGAATAATTGGTGGTGTTGGCTTGGCAGAAGCACTTATACATTCCAATGGATTTGCAGATGTAGTTTTGGAACGTGAATGCTTCTCCGATATGCCTTAAGACGCTTCTTTTGAGGTCATTTTTCATTTGCTCAAACAATTCCGGTGCATCCTTAAATAAGCCGTTGCGGATGTGGGATTTGGTGTTACCTTATTTAACTTCCATTATATTATAATGCAAGTTATCCCGTTTCCCCCGTTCCTTGATTGCCTCCCTAAATAATACTAGCAGTTCGGGATTATCAGCGATATCCAGGGCTTTTTTATTAAGATCACATCCAGCTAATTAACTTGATATTTTAACTTCTCAGCCAGCTGGTTCATTTCAGTACCGATTGTCGAATCCAGTATTCTTGCGTATTTTTTCGTCATTGCCAGGCTTGAATGACCGAGCATCTTAGACACGCTTTCCATTGAAATATTGTTTGCCAGGGTAACTGTCGTGGCGAATGTATGGCGTGCACAATGGGTTGTCAGGTTCTTGGTAATTCCACAGAGGTCTGCTACCTCCTTAAGATATGCGTTCATCTTCTGATTGGAAGGAACAGGTAATAAAACGTCCCTTCTCAAACATTCAGGATTTGTACTGTACCGTTCAATTATCTGCTTAGCTATCGGCAGGAGCGGTATATGCGCCCATTGTTTCGATTTGTGGCGTTGTTTCTTTATCCAGAGGTTTCCATCGACGCCTGCTTCAAGATCCTTCCTGGACAAAGATTTTACATCTATAAAGGCTAATCCAGTAAAGCAGCAGAATACAAAAATGTCTCGAACCTGAGCTATTCTTATAAGGTTCAGTTGCTTGTTTATAATAGCATCAAGCTCGGTTCTGTTAAGAAAAGGTTTGTCTACTTCCTCTGTCCGAAATTTTAAGTTTCTGAAAGGATCTACCTTTATCCAATCCCTTTTCATGCCTTCTCTTATGATCTTTCCAAGGTTTCTTATGTATTTGACTGTGGTATTGTTGTTACAATTTCTTTTCACTCTGAGGTAAGTCTCATATTTAACGATGAATGTATGATCAACATCCCTAATAAGAATATCATTTTTTTTATATTCTGTCTGGATATACTTTTCTAAATGCTTTTTGGAAGTAGTGTGCCGAATAAATGTGCTTCTGGATATGCCTTTGTCTATTCTCAATTTAAGAGTAGCATTATGTTCTTCATATGCTTGAAGTAAGGTTTTATGGTCATCTTCCCCAATGTTAAGAAAGGCATTCTTGAGTGAGGTCGATGTAACAACCTTATTCCTGTTAATCAGATCCTGCTGGTGTTCATATACCTTATGCCGGATCTGTTCCAGAAAAAAGTTAAGCTCCTTCGCATAAGGTGTTCCCGATTTAGCATTTCCTTTGACCTCGTTCCAGTACTCTGGATTTACACTTCTTTTAATAGATATCTCTGCGCGTTCTCCATCAACTGTGATCCTCATATAGATTGGAACCTCTTGATTTTTAAGCCTGCGCGCTCTTCTGATCATAAACATGATCGTAAATGTTCTTCTTTCCATTTTAAACTGTTTTTAGTTTTTGCAATGATAACTGATAACCAAAGTCGCTCAAAGTGCAAAATGCTGCAAAACAGTGCATTAAAGCTTATTAGGTGAACAGATTTGAATCACAGTTTTGTTCCCGAATAGATACCCTGGAGTATGCATTAAAAGGGAGTTTTTTGCACAGGGTATAAAAACAAAAAAACCTGTAAGTGTTAAGTTTACAGGTTTTTGCATTAATCTGCACAATCTAAAAGTGGAGCTGGCGGGAGTCGAACCCGCGTCCAAACACGATGACCATATGCTTTCTA
>CAYVBH010000066.1:0-15182 GCA_964449015.1 uncultured Bacteroidales bacterium | reverse complement strand
GTCTCAATAATATCGTTAACCGAGGTGTGATACAAAGTGCCGGGATCGTTTTCATTATGCATAAAGCGCCTGAACTCCTTTTTCCGGTGATCATATCGGTTAAGTCCGCCTCCCTGTGTTGTTACCCATAGGTATCCATACTTGTCCTCAAGCAAAGAAATAACATTGTTATTGCTGATGGAACGCGGATCAGTACTTTTGACCATCCTGGTAAAGGTATTTGTCCGGTAATTATACAGGTTCAGACCGCCTGACCAGGTACCTACCCAAAGGTTTCCATACCGGTCCTTTGCAATCGAAAACACCGGATTTGCACCCAGACTGTTAGGGTTATCCGGTCGATGATGAAAATGTACAAATTCGCCTGTATTTTTGTCCCAGCGTTCAAGACCTTCCTCGGTACCAATCCACAGGTATTGCTCTTCTTCAAAAAAAGTATTAACCAGGTTGCACTTTATGGTAGAATGTACCGGATCGTTTTCACTCACTACATAAAACTGCTTTTCTCTTTTACTGAAGAAATTCATTCCCCCTTCGTTGGTACCTATCCAGGTATCGTTGTGCTTATCGCGGAACAGGCATACCACAGAATTGTTGCTTATGCTTAGCGGATCGGCAGGGCTATGCAGGTAAGTAACAACATCCGGTTTGCGAAGGTGGGTGATCTCATCCAGCTTTATCCTGGCCAACCCTTCATCTGAGCTTCGGCCTATCCAAAGGTTATTTTCGGTATCGGTCATCAGGGAAGTAAAATGACCGTTCATAAAACGAGTACACACTTGCTTTTGCTCCCTGTCCGTGGCAAGTACAAATAAACCATCCTGGAAAGTTGCGATCCACAGCCTGCCAAAACTGTCCATACAAAGGCTCATCACGTCTTTCCCCTTTAAAACCGCTGTTGCCGGAAGCCGTTGAAAATCGTTTTGGTAATGACTTTCCTTACTGCAAAAAAACAGACCATTTTTAGTGCCTACCCATAGACCCAGGTTCCGATCGATGTAAACGGTATTTACAAAGTTACTGTTACCGGTTTCCTGGTCAAATCCAGACAAATTAACCGGTATCAATAAACTGTCGGTAAGACCATACCGATAGAGACCCCGGCTGGTGCCAAACCAAAGGTTGCCGTATGTATCCTCCCGCGCACATAATACCGACGATTTGCCAAGTATAAAACTTTCAAGCCTTTCCTGCTGGTTGAAGTCGAATACATAAACACCATTGTCGGTACATACCCATGCACTATGCTGGTTTTTTGGGAGGAAAGCGTTAATGTGAATATCGCCGAGACTTCGGCCCTGTTCGTCAACCGGCCGAAACACCTTACACCTGTATCCGTCAAATCGGTTCAAGCCATCGGCTGTTCCGGCCCAAATGAATCCATTGTTGTCCTGATAGATACACCTGACCCAATTGTTCGACAAACCCTGTTGTGTTGTAATGGCAGAGAACCGTATACGTTCTGATTGCGCAAAGATTACACTGGTAAGGGTTACAAACAGTATTATAAACACGATACGCCTCATCAGCAGGGGATGTTGTTCTTAAAGATAAGATTTATGTTGGTAAAATTAACAGAAAAGGCAATAATTCAAGACATGGTGATATAAACCGCGGCTCAACTCAAAAGAGACAGGTTTCAGTAATGTCAGTTACAAGCGTGCTTTGAGCATGTCAACCAGGTCATTGGTTGAAAATTGCACCGGGTTGGCATTGTGATCGGACTACAAAAATTTGAATTGCCCGCTTTCTGCAGGTTTTTTTATTTAATGCCGCAGGGGAATCGAACCCCTAGTCAGCGCACGGCTCACGCACAACCTGGCTCCCGGGTTGCACCCGGAGCTATTCAAATTGAACCCCTGCACGGTTTAAAATGGAACGGCGACTGAATGATCATGTTCTTTGTTACATTTCGATGCAAGGCACAATCATCTGTTTATTAATCATTTCAAAACTTTCTATAAAAATATTCGATTTTATTAGGTTAATATAATTAACTAAATTATATTTGTAACCAATTTAATATATTAATAAACTTCATTATGGACAAAAGTAACTTAACACCCGAAGAAAGTCTCTCGTTAATTTCCAGGACCATTGAGGAGACCAAACAAAAATTTCAGGAGAATGGCCACATCATTGTTTTGTGGGGCAGTATCACATTTTTGGTATTTTTTCTTCAGTATTTTTTTTCACTGGTAGGATGGTACAAGAAATTTGATATAATTTGGACTTGTATCTTGTTTCCGCTTGGGGCAATCTATACATTTATCTATATAAGGAGAAAAGAAAAAAAGAATCATTTACCCAGTACTATCCTTGGAAGGATCTTTGAGACAATGGGTTGGGTGATGGGTATGAACCTTATGATAATCGGTTTTATGTTTGGTGATCACCTGGGTGATGCCTTGGCTCCAATTTTTTTAGTTTTTCTTGCTTTTACTATAATTGTAATCGGGGTAGCCATCAAATATAAACCGATTATGATTGGCGGTATTTTATTGAATTTAATTGGACTGGGTACTTTCTTAATTGACAGGGAATATCATGGATTCAGCATGATGCTGGGAGCGTTGGTAGGATTGATTATCCCGGGAATTTTACTAAACAAGGCAAACAGAAAATAACATGTATAACGATTTAGATCCCATATTGCATTCGCAACTCCGGCTGTCCATTATTTCCATACTGATGACAGTGGAAGAGGCTAATTTCAGCTTTATTAAAGACACAACCAAGGCTGCAGCCGGCAATATAAGCATCCAGATTACCAAATTGCAGGAGGTTGGATACATTACTGTGGAAAAAACATTTAAAAACAATTATCCAAACACAGTTATTTCCATAACCGACAAAGGCAAATCCGCATTTGAGGAATATGTGAAAAACCTTCAAAAGTACATTCACCCTAAATAGTAATTTTTTTATCAAGATAGTTAATAAAATTAACTAATTAAAATAATTAATTATGAAAAGTACAACATATATTTTATTGGCCTCATTCCTGATGCTATTAGGATGCGAGCAACAAACCATGGCTCAAAAAACAAATGTACAGGACAACAAATCATTATTGAGATTTTATAGTCAGTATAGTTCGTACACCAATCCGGGAGAGTATGGCTATTTATATAAGAATCTTCCTGATTCGTTGCCCGAGCTTTGTCGTGTCATCAGATCACAATATATAAACTATGGGTGGGAACTGGATAATTATCGTGAACTAATTCCCAAAGAAAGGTGGAATGAATCTTTAAAGTACCAAACAGTAAAATCGGCTTTGGAGGGGCTTGTATCCTATGACAATAGGGGATTAATCACAGATCGCAAACCTGAAAATCGATTGATGCTAATCTGCCGGGATAATGCCCTCTTACTGGCATCAATACTTAAATACAGGGGTATTCCGGCCAGAGTTCGCTATGGATTTGCCCCGTATTTAATACCTGGTTTTCATGCAAACCACATCATATGTGAAGTATGGAACGAAAAAGACAATCGTTGGATGTTGGTAGATCCCAGCGCCGATAGAGTTGATTTTGCAAGAGAAGAATTTGACTTCAGTAACGATGTTTGGGAAAAAATGCAAAAAAGAGAAATTAATCCAAAATTGTATGGTATCCCTGGTGAAAATGAATATAATGGATCACCCCTTATGACAGCTGTTATTTGTTTTGATTTGGCCTCGATATTGGGGATGGAATATCCGGTTGGACAACATTCACCATTATTGGAATATGTTTTTCAAAACAATCAATTCACTACAAATCAAGAAGAAATTTTAAACAGTATCAGTGAATTAATGAAGTCCATTGATGCTGATAATTTCTCGAAATTGCAGAAAATATACAATAATACTTCTCAAATTCAATTCACAAAAGAAATTGAACCTATTCAAATTGGTTCTGAAGACAACGCAAGCACAAAAGATACATCAATTAGCAAACCAAATATTGAATTTGCAAATATATCAGCAGGTACATTTATAATGGGCAGTCCTGATTCTGAAAAGGGAAGAAATGAGGATGAAAAACAACATAAAGTCACCCTTAGCGCCTACAAAATGAGTAAATATTGCATAACCTATGAGCAATATGATGTATTTTGTGAAGCAACGGGACGGAAAAAACCATTTGGATTTAAACGTGGAAACATGCCTGTATCACAAATAACCTGGCACGATGCCCTTGCTTTTGCCGAATGGATGAATTGCAGGTTGCCTACTGAGGCCGAATGGGAATATGCTGCCCGTGCAAATACAACTACTCCGTTTTATACAGGTGAACATCTTACCTCAGAACAAGCCTATTTTGGAATAGAAGAAACCAATGAAAACAGTAACTTTGGGCAATTTCCAGAAGCTAAACCTGTTGGAAGTTTTCCTCCCAATCCCTTTGGTTTATATGACATGCTCGGTAATATGGGTCAGTTATGCAGCGATTGGTATGCTGAATACAATACAAAGGATCAGATCAATCCTAAAGGACCGGAAACAGGGGAACAAAAAGTTCTTCGGGGTGGTGGTTTCTGGGTGTCGGCATTGAAATGCAGGTCAGCAGCCCGTGTTGCTGTTCCTCCGGAAAACAGGGGCGCAGGGATTAGTTTCAGGATAGTAAAGGGGGAATAATCGGCATGGCTCTAATAATTGCCTGACATTAATAGTTTAAAATCTTATGTTTGCATTACCACTTTTCATAATGCTTTCTTTCCTGAACAGGAATGGGCTTTTGTTTTAAAATTTTTGCATGCTCAGCCCTGTAGCCAATCGGAATAATTGCTGCTATTTCAAGTTCAGCCGGGATTCCAAATTGTTCCTTGAGGGATTCAATATGTTGCGGAATGAAGGTCACGCCATAAACATCATGCTCAGCTAAACTCAGCAGGAAATTTTCAATGCAGGTCCATACCGAAGACAGGCAGTTCAAATCATAGATTTTTTTTGCTGCTTCAACCTTTGTTTTTGGTTTAAAAACCACCATAATTATTGCAGGAGCTTCGAGTATCATTTTTTTCTGCTTGGGAATGGCGTCAAGATACATTTCCTTCATAATTGAATCCTCATTTCTAAAGGAACTTTCAAGCTCTGTGATGTTTATTGAATTATTGAGATTTTCATATTCAATAAGCTTTAATTTTGATTCCAGGCTGCTGATGATTATGAAATTCCAATCTCTTAAATGATTGTAGGTCGGGGCTTTAAATCCGTTCTCAATAGCATAATCAATAACAGTCTCAGAAACTTTACGGTTGTCAAAATCTCTGATGGTTCTTCGCTTTTCAATTACTTCTCTGAATTCCATAAATTCACAGGATGTTTAAAAAATTTACTAGAAGTATTCTTAAAATGCTCCATTATCAGGTTATTCATTAGGGCAAAATAACTAGTATCATTTTGCGACAATGTCTCTGCTTTGTGTTATTCACTGAGAGACCTCAGTAAAGCTTGATACCTCAAGAGGCATTCATTACTAATTGCACAATCTGCTCCGGGTGTAATTCAGTAATTCCAAATAAAACTAAGATAAACTCTTTATCCAGACAATTACATCCTGCATTTGATCAAACATTTTAATGGTCATGCCACTCACTTTTTTTTCCAATGCTTCTGTGGCAAACTGGGTAAAAATATCTGAAGAAAGTATAACGGCATTGTGTTTGCAACCGTTTGCCAGTGCCTGAGGCATCCATTCATTGGCAATATAATCGTTGGCCATGGTATAGGTTCCCTTGACTGCTGAAGTATCAACCACATAACCAGGGCAGTTCTTTTCTTTTATTATTTCAAGGGCCTTTTCAAGTATTTCATTCCCCAGCTTTACATTGACGATCCCTGAAAAGGAAATGAAGATCCAATTGAACTCAGTGTCAAGTTCGCACGTCCCATAATTATTCTTCAATAACAACACTTTACTCATGATTGATAATTTGAATTGTGTTGGTAAGTTAAATATTTTTATTTTAACCAATTTGAATTTTAATAGATTTCTTGTCTAAAAGCAACCTATTCCTTATTCAACGCATCTCATTTTTCCTGCTACAGTTTTAATTTTTTCCATCAAAGATTTTCCACTCTCATAAGCGGTGGCGCTATGGTTAGTGCCGATTGTAGGAGATTTTCTGTCAAGTTACCCAAAAAGTTGAAGTGCCTGCTTGCCGGCAAAGGCAGTTCACATACTTAACACAACTTTTCCAAATGGTCTGCTTTCAATTTGATATTTTTGTGCTTCAACAGCATTTTCAAGAGGAAATTCTTTTGCTATCATGGGTTTTATCTTGTTTTGCAAAGCAAGATCAACCAATACTTGATAAGCAGCATTAATTTCATTGACTGGTTGTGCAATTAAAGCAGCAAATCCGGCAATACTTGAATTTTTATAAATCATGTCGAAAGCATTTATATGTACAGATGCATCCATTATTGCTCCATAGATAACATGTTTGCCATTATAAGACAAGGTTTTAACCGCTTCGCCAGAAAAGCTTCCTGCTAACCCATCTATAATTATATCAACACCTTTGTTGTCAGTTAAATCCATTACTTCGGAAACAAATTTTCCTTTTGAAAGATCGACAACATTTTGATATCCCATTTCTTTTGCTAAATCTGCCTTAGCTTCCGAGCCTGCAGTAGTTATAATTATCCGGGCTTCTAACGCTTTTGCTAACTGTACTCCGGCATTTCCAACGCCACCACCAACAGACGTTATAAGAACATTTTTTCCTGCGCTAAACCCTCCATGTTTTAAAGATAAAAAGGCTGTAAGATAGGCTATTGAAAAACCTGCTGCTTCTGCATCACTCAATGTTTCTGGAATAACCACACATTGATTTGAAGGCATAACAACATATTCCTGCCATGTTCCATCTGTTGTTATTCCAAATTGGCCAGTAAACATAACTCTGGTTCCAATTTTCCAGGATGGACTGTTCGACTCAACTATAATTCCAGCTCCTTCAAACCCTGGGACCAATGGAATCTTGGATCCGGCGAACCCTCCGTATCGTAAAGTATTATCACCAGCATTTATTGCTGCTTTTGTAATTTTAACCATTACTTCATCCTTACCGCAAAGAGGCTTTGGTAAATCTACCAGCTTTAATTGGTCATAACCACCATGTTTTGTGTACTGAATTGCTCTCATTTTTATCTTCATAATAGTTTAATGAGACAATAGTAGTGCGTTACTATAAACAAAACTTACACTAAAAGTTTTTAAAATAGAACTTTTGGTTTTTATATTTTATGAGTATCAGGAAAGATGTATAAGAGATTTAAGGTTGAGGACTCTGCGGGCGTGGGTATTGATTTTAACACGAAGAACGCAAAAAGTAAAGCAACACGAAGAACTCAAAGGGAAATACCTGAAGTATTTCTTAAACCAATAGAAGCATTAAAATGGTTAATGCCAGAGATTGTCCGCAGTTTTAGCGATGACGGGTTTGCCTGCTGACAAGGCAGGCCTTTGTGAGCTTAATTCTTAGCGTTCTTTGTGAATCCTTGGTGCTCTTTGGGTTAAAATATTTAGGTATGACTTTGGCATATTCTTTCAAATAAAGAAGTCATTACTACTCATTGCCGATAGTCATATTATATTTAGTAAAAGCAGGTTTCTGTTTTAACTGCGTCTTTTTTGGAGTTTCACCAAATTCTTTTTTAAAAGATCTTATGAAATAGGATAAATTCTCAAAGCCGGTAAGAAAACATATTTCAGTAATCGAATAATTATTATTATTGATCATCTGATGTGCTTTCTCTAACCTTTTCCGGTTTATCCATTTTTTTGGTGGCATATTAAAAGTTTCATTAAATTTCTTCTTAAAAGAACTCACACTTAAGTTTGTTCTTTTGGCAAATTCTGTAATTGTTAATGGCTCTAAATATGTTTTATGTAAAATATCAATAAAACCGCTATTCATTTGTTTATGTTGAAACTGAATAAATCTTTCAATTTTGCCATCCTGGTCGGCATCAATTAAATTCATCAGCAATTCTACAATTTTGTTTTTAACCATCATTTCCTTAAACTTATGATCGTCATTAAAATAAGGCGTCAAAGAGTATAAACTACTCTTAACAAAAGAATTCATTTCAAGTATTTGCACATTATCATCTTCTATATTTCCTAAGAAATTATTCACAAGATTAATTTTGTAAATGTCATTGATGATGCTGTCATCAATTGATATCATAATAACTTCATACTTGTCGTCATTGTTGCCCAGCATTTGTGACGACACATAACTACCCTTACCCATAAAAAGAATATTTCCGGCTTTAACAAAATATTCTTTGTTTCGAGTTTTTAAAATTTTGCTTCCCTTTATTACAAAAACAACCAGACTATTTTCCAGTATCATTTTACAGTTTTCCTGATGGTTACAAATTTTGTATTCTGATACCACAATGCCATTTAGATTTAAACTTTTAATGTTTGAATCCTTAAAATAGTCATATAAATCTTTCATCTTATTTTCCTAAATAGTTGATCATAAAAACTTAAACTTAAAAAACTTTTTAACCGGCTAAAGGGAACTCATGACCGCAGAGAATTGCGGAGCTCATAGGGTGTGAGCGATTTAATGTAAATGAAATCAGTAACCCGGATCGGTTCTGGTTATTCCTTCAACGGTAAAGGCAAATACTTCAGAAGGTGGTCCGAGGGTTTCCGGATATACCGGATCCGGGTTTCCCTGGGCATCACTCCATATTTCATCATGATAGGTTTGCGGGTAGATCCGGCAATACACAGTGCCGGTATAATCCCTCAGGAAATTGTCGTATCCGGACCAGAAATAATAATATAAAGCAGTATGGGTAGATGTCATCCAGACAAAGTTGTGCTCAAAATTTTCACAGGAAACATCCGGGGACTGGCTGAAAAAACAATGTATATAGTAATTTGTATATTCGTAAAACGCTTTGGTTGCGCCAATGGTATGCATAAAGATAGCGAAACAAAAGTTGTTACTATAAGTCAAGCTGTCGATACCATAGTAGTACTCCGGAATCTCACGCATAGCCTGACTGACTAAAGTAGCTGCGTCACCGCCTATATGACCGAAAGAGAAATTCATGGTTTCTTCGGAATAATCTTCCCTGATCAGGCTAATATGATAATTTCCATAGGATATATCCTGAAAAATGTATTGACCGTAACCGTCTGTCGTCGTTTCAAGTTCAGCACCTTCCCCGGTAAGCTGAACCTGTATCCCCGATTTGTCTGAAACGGGGAATCCATAACAGTCTACCATTGAAACCTTACCATGTATATCGCCTTGTAAGATCGGAGCATCTTTTTCTTCACATGCACTTGTCGCTAAGAAAATTAAAAATGTGTAAAAAATGCATTGATGTTTCATAAATCAGTTGGATTGAAGTTCAAAAACCCGGGAGTGTTGCTGCTTATCAACAGTAGAGTAAATGGTCAGACCATAATACTCATCGAAATAACCGTAATCGTCTGAACTGCATACATAGGCTATCATATAACGTTTTGTTCTCTTCTTAAATACGGGTCCACCATCGTTGGGATAGTAAGGATCGGGGTCATAATTCAGATATTTGATACCATTATCTTCCCTTACATAAGGCACTTCAGTATATACGTAATTTTTGGAGCTTACCCCTTCGGTGTCATTTATGAATATCCTGATTTGCAGTTGATCAGGATACTCCTCATGTATGTCGGACAGGATTTTCACTGTATTGGATCCCTTAGACTTTTCCAGTTCGGGCATTTTATAAGAGGCTTTCTTATATAAATAAGTGTTGATGGAAAGGGTGTCGTTTCCGAAAATCTGTATACACTGATTGCGTATTGTTCCAAAATCTTCTTTCATAAAATCGATTACATAGGTGCCATTGCCCAATCCGGATAATGTATAATTTCCCTTAGTATCGGATAGGGTTGATTTGGTTCCGTATGGTCCATAAGCAATTACCCTGACATTATTACCATAAACAGGTTCAGAGCTGTGGCTTTGGAGTTGAATATTACCGGTAATCATCCCATTGTCATATAACGGATCCGGATCCTTTTCGCAACCACATAAGAAAACAGCAACAGAGGCAGTTGCTGTTAACAGAAGCAATCTGTTAAGGCATGGTAAAGTAAAATTCAAATGTTTCATCACTTAAATTAGGATATACAATAGTTTTGGTTTCGAAGTCATAATATTTATTAATTCCAGGTGAATCAAAGTAATCATAAGTATCTGAAAAGATGGCTGCTTTACAGGACACTTTTACTCCCTGGGCAAATGGAAGACCTGCTGAAACATTCCCGTAACGAGATTCGTATTTGTTATATCCTCCCCATAATTCAATACTTTTTGATGCTTCAGCAGATTGAAGGTCAAAGTTCTCTTCAGATGAAAAAAACAGTCGCATATAAACACTACCAGGCCTGTATATTCCTGAAAATGCCAGATCTGCAAAGAGTGAGTCATTCTGGCAATGAATAGCCGTTATTTGGGTAGTGATGTTTTTATATATGATCACAAAACCATTATTATAATAATAACTGATAATGGTAGGTGCTCCGCCTAAATGTTGTATGCCAGACTTTTTCATGGTTCCGAAATCTTCTTTTTCAAAGCTCAGGTCGTAAGTTCCGGTAATCACATTTTTTAATACGTATCTTCCATCTTTATCGGTGATGGCACTATATTTTCGGCCCGGTTCGGTAACAACTTTTATACCACTGTTATCTTCAAGCCTGTCGCCGTATTCATCAGCACAATAGGCATAGCCGATGATGTCTCCTTCCAGACAGGGTGCAAATTCATCTTTTTCACATGCCGAAAAAACGAGAATGACAAGAATATAAAAGATGACAAAAGGTTTACAAGGATTCATGCAATTCAATTTACATTAAACATCAGTTCTGGTTTGGAAGATACCTCACTCAATTTCCACCAGCCCGGTCAATAAGGTATTCTCCGGTGAAAGGCAATCTTTTGAAAGTTAAATGTAACAAAATTCCATGCATTCTTAATCGTTCAGAATGAATTGCTTTTGTTCCGTCAATCTATTACCTTGCATAGTAAAAGAAATCAAACCCTTTCCTGAGTGCCGGCATATGTGAAACCTATTGTTTGTGTGAAAATTGAAATGCAGATAAAACATCTTTAATAACCTTTATGATGCAAAAACCAAAAGTACTTTTATACATATTAATGGTTGTTCTATTGTGCAGTTGCGAAAAAGATTCTGACACAAACAACATTGAATTTCCAGACAGTATGTTTCTGAGCGTACTGCTAAGGGAAGGTGTTGATAAAAATGATGATGGAGCAATTTCTTTTGCAGAAGCGGAGGCTGTTAGGTCGCTGGATATCAACAATTGCATCCTTGATGATATAACCGGGATCAGCTCATTTATTAACCTGGATACCCTCATTTGCTATAACAATAGACTGACCTCTCTGGACGTTTCCCACAATACGAAACTGGTGTATCTGGATTGTAATGACAATAAAATAAAACAACTGGAGCTTCACACGAATAATGAACTGAAGTATCTGGATTGTGCATATAACCAATTAAGTGCTCTTGATGTTACCGGAAATTCTTCATTGGTAACGCTTAACTGCTCAGGAAATAAACTTACCGGTTTGGATTTATCCCATAATTCCCTGCTGGAAGAGTTGAGTTGTTCATACAATCAGCTTGCTTCGTTGAACTGCTCCGGAAATATTAAATTGAAAAAGATAGATGTCAGCGGCGATCATCTTAACGAAATAGACCTTTCAAATAATGTTTTGTTGACGGAATTGTATTGCGATGATAATGCACTTTCTGTGCTGAACCTGTCATCTCAGCAAGCATTGGTAAATTTATCCTGTTACAATAATATGTTAACCAATCTGGATATTTCAAATAGTACCTTGTTAACAGAAATGAGTTGCTCTTACAACCAAATAACTGCTTTGGATTTATCGGCACAGCATGCATTGGTTACTATAAATTGCGGTAATAATTCGTTAATCAGTCTGGATGTTTCAGGAAATGCTTCCTTAAAAACCTTGATTTGTTATTTTAACAATATAACCTCACTGGATGTGTCCCACAATCCTGATCTGATTGGTTTATATTGCGATAATAATCAATTAACTGCTCTTAATGTGTCAAAGAACACAGCCTTAACATGGCTGGAATGCAGCAATAATTTATTGACCATTCTTGATGTTACTGCGTGCAAATCATTAGATAATTTAAGATGTGGCAATAATCAATTAACTGATCTTAATATTTCCGGCAATACAAGCATAAAATATCTTAGTTGTGATGGTAACAAGCTCACCGGTATTGACATTCCGGAAAATTCACGCCTGACTGATATAAATTGTGACGGCAATTTATTCAATACCTTAGATTTTAGAAATGTTACCCAATCATTTTCTTTAAGAATAAGGAATATGCCCTCATTGTACAAGGTTTGTGTTAATGAGATACCTTACTGGTTATATACCGAGGGCAGTCCAAATGCCTATTTATCGACCGATTGTGAGGACAAATGAATTTGCCTTCAGTCTGCCGCATTTTATTTAATCGGATATTACCGGCAGGTGTTGCAGTCAACCAATACCACCGACCTGCAGTTTCTACGATTCGGCTTCCTCCGTTTCCTTGTATTTCAAAGCTGTTCCCCAGTATCTCATCAGCGCGCTGAGGGTTCCGAAAATTGCAATACACACCAGTCCCCATCCGATATCGGGTTGAAAACGGATGATGTTGCTGAGGAACATCTGGTAGGTCCGGGTAAGGACAGCCAGTAACAGCAGACTGAGCGCTATACCTATAACCAGCCGGAGGTTTGGAATGAGCCTGGAAGTAAATTCTATCCTGAACCCATGCCTGTTCCAACGGACTAAATTGATAACCATTCCGATCAGTAACAGCAATGGAATCAGAAAGGTTCCCCAGCGCATCATTTTTTCAAATGAGAGCGAAGAAGCAGGTGCCGGTTTTGACATGAACATGGCCATGATCTCCTGTTCAGCCCGGGCACAAAACTCCAGGCTGTTTACATTGCACAGGATGGCACCGCCCATTCCCGGGTCAGGCATGAAAAAGAGGGTGGAGGAATAGTTTTCATCGAGTCCTGAATGGTTGACTACCTGCAGCGAATCCTGCATATAGGTGACCCAGCCCATGGCATAACCGTTCTGACGATTCCCGGTGAGCAGAGCATAGCTTTCGGGAGACAAAAGGGAATCACCCGAAGATGTTACTGTTTTGTTGAGCATGAATTGCAGGTATTTGCCTAAATCACGGGTGTTGCTGCTGATGTATCCGGCAGGGATCATGTAATCGGAATAATAGTAATTACTTGATCGCAATGGTTTGAAACATACACTGTATTGGTATGGCTTGATCAGATTTTGGGCATAATTGTCACTACTCTTAAAATAGGTATAGTCCATGCCAATCTTTGGCATCATGTTGAGTAGCATGTAGTCATTATAAGGTTGACCGGTAGCATGCTGAACAATCAGACCCAGCAACACATAGTTCAGGTTACAATAGGTAAAAGCTGCTCCCGGTGCTGATTTCACATCAATTTCTTTTATGTATCCTGCTAGCGCTTTTTCATAAGCTACGGCATTGAAAGTTCTCCTGTCAAAGAAGCCGTGTTGCCGCTCAAAACCACTTTTCTGATTAAGCAGGTGCCTTACGGTGAGTTTACCCGAATAATCCGGATTCTTCATCTCAAACCAGGGAAGGTAAGTTTTAACAGGGGCATCCAGGCTGACATACCCTTGGTCAACCAGTTTCATAATGGCCAGGGCGGTGAACGACTTGGAACACGATCCGATCAGGTAGTTCTTTCCGGCATGCTCCTGGTTTCTATCTATTGATAACATTACCGAATCCCTATTAACGATCACCAGGGAGTAATCGGGAATGTTGTATTTGTCGGCCAGTAGGTTGATTACGCGTGTAAGTTTTTCGCTGTCCATAGGGGCAGGCAGATTCTGTTGCGGCATTGAAGGTGCTGACAGCAGGACAGAAAGGGTTAAAGTAAAGATTGCTTTTTTCATTTTGGCAAGGTAAAAAGAATGATATGCAAATGGATTCACCAAACAGAACAATTCCATAAAAACTTATGATGTTTTTTTACAAAGTCCCTGTGGTTTTGGTTTCCTTCCCTAAGGTCATTTGTTTCCAATATCGCGGAGCGCCCTGATGGCTCTTTCTGCATCCCTTCGGGCAACAAAGATATGGTCGTGGTAAAAACCGGCCACTACATTGGCACTGATGTTTTGCTCTGCCAGGGCTTTGGATGCGGCAGCAGTAAGACCGACCGCTTCAAGGGATGAGTGAACCATAAGTGTAATCCACGATGCTATAAAGGTATACCTGAATTGCCTTTTATCAGCGATATCTTTGGACAGGATCACGGTAACTCCTTCCTTTTCCCTGAATGTGCAGATGGCCTCAGACAGGTCGGCCGGCGTACCTTCCGCAAAGGAACAGAAAACATATTCGCCCTCGTTGAGCACGGGCTTCATGGCTTTGATCAATCGGGAAAAATTGAGTTCTCCTGGCATAGTGGCGGGGATAATTATGCACCTAAAATAGCATAATTCTCGTTTCAAAACAAGAATTGATGCGATGCAACTAAAGGTTTCTTTTTGTCACTTTTTGCTACAGCGCAAAAAGTATACTCTAGCAATAACAGATCTTACCTAGTGTTTGCCGCTAGTTGTACATCGTTAAATTTCGGCCGGGAGCTTCGCCCCGAACCCCACTTCATGCTGTAGCCTTGATGCAAAGAACGAAAGCTTTCTTTCTGTCACTTTCTGTCGTCACAGAAAGTAACCAACCGCGTGCCGCCTTAGCTTTAGCGGTGGCGCAAGAAGACTGACGTTGTGAACGCACTCCGTCTCGTACCTCGACTCCGTTTGAACGGCACAACGTCTCAATTTGGTATTTTTTATTTTGCTCCGCACACTTTGTGGGAATGTGATTGGGTTTCTTATTGCTAAAACTCTTGCAAGGCAATACCTGAAAAGCTATAATTAACATCAGACATTGCTTCAACATTTTTGAAGTAGCACAATCCGCCTCTGAGAAAAGGCGTGAAGAAAATCAATGAATGTGGGTAAGGCCACTTAAATAATGTTATCAAAGAAAAGCTGTCTGAGCATCGATTCCTGCGATGCGAGTTCTTTTC